>CALJOA010000074.1 GCA_937981585.1 uncultured Pirellulaceae bacterium
GAGTCGTAAAAATTTCGGTCTCGGCTGGGAGAGGTTGCGATTTTTTCAAAACACTCCTTAACAACATCAGCCGTTTTGGCGATAGCCACGGTTAATGGCAGTTCAACCGGGGCTATCGCCCAAACGGCTAATAAAATCACAGCCTCGGAGAGCCGAGCTACTTTGAAAAGCGTCTCTAATCCTAAAACGACTCTACTCTTTGGTCAGCTTGAGATTCTTGATGCTCACTGAGCCCTTTGAGTCGCCAAAGACAAAACCGATTCGATTCTTGAATTTGACTGAGTCGCTAACCGTGAATGAAAAAGACTCTTCAGAGTATTCGGGACTTGTGTAGATTTCCTCATCAAGCCCGATGTTTCGCAAATCGTCTTCGTTAATCTGGGCGACAAGATTCACTTGTGAAGAATTTGGCGATCTAATTTCAAAGCTGACGGTGTAGGTAGCGCCCTCTTCAAGATCCAGTCCGGCTTGGTAAGCCTGAACGTGCCAGTTTTCGTCGCCTGTTTCAGTTGTTGTGAACGTGATTGCGGCACCGTCTTCTTTGACTGAACCTTTGCCGTTCTCCTGCGTTTCCAACATCCAAGACGATGTCTTATTTACAGGTCGAAAGGTGGCGCTAGGGGCCGGCCCGATCTGAATGTTGCGGTATTCGAGTTTGCCCCGATCGCCTTCGACTCCAATCGGACCAGACTTGGGGATTCTCATCTCCGTCTCAAGCACCTCGCCATTGCAAGTGCAGTAGGCAGTTTCACCTATGGCGACAACAACGAGGTCGTTCCAGTCTTCGTCATTGAATTTTTTGAGGTCCTTATATGGTCCAGCGTTGGGAAAGTCGCGGCACTGAAGCTGTTTGCCTTTGATGAAGACGCCACTGTCGGCACCCTTGGCGGCTCGAAACTGAAGTTTGAGCGTGAAGTCTTTGGTGAATTCCTTCTTCGTGTAGAGCATTTGAATCTTTCGGCCTTCGGGCGGAACTGTCACCACCAGTGCTCCGTTCTCAACCGCAAAACGACCGTCGTCCGTTTTGGCTTTGCCCTCAAAATCCACGACCGAATCGTAGACCGGCCACGGCGGAGCATCGGGGTTGTTCTTCTTCCATCTAGCGTGCTGTTTCTTTTGTTGATCCGTCGTCGGTAGGAAATTCCAGCCCGTGAGGTCTTTGCCATTGAAGAGGCTTTCAAAGCCCGCGTCAGGCTGAAATTCCGTTTCGGTATCTTGAGCAGCAATAAAGTTGATGTGCAAAAAAATGACCGCAATGAAAACGACAAGCCGGCGGAAACAATTTCCCATGTTCTTCTACCTCTGTTTGGAACAAATCACTGGCCGACATTGTATGAGAAATCCGGCCCAAGACCCAATCTACCGACGGTGAAAGTCAAAGCCGTCTAATTCAACAAAAAAAGCACTTCGAAAAATCGAAGTGCCTTTGGTTGAGCGATATTGTTGGTGCGATTAACGCTTGGAGAACTGAGTTCCTCGGCGAGCACCGTGAAGACCGGGCTTTTTACGTTCTTTCATACGCGAGTCACGAGTCAGAAAACCGCCATCGCGAAGCTTTTCGAAATGCTCGGTGTCAAAGTTAACCAACGCACGAGCGATTCCCATTTTGCAAGCTCCTGCCTGCCCGGTCGTTCCACCACCTGAAGCCGTGATACGAATGTCGACCGAATCGGCGACACCACAAGCATTAAGCGTATCAACAATTTGACGCTGAGCTCCGGCTGTTTGGAAATAGTCTGTCATCGGTTTTCCGTTGACGACGACGTTGCCCGAGCCAGCTTTTACTCGAACGCGGGCGACTGACGATTTACGACGTCCGGTACCGAGGGCTTCACCTGTTTTTTGATCTACTTTAGACATGTTTCTTTGATTCGTTGTTCACTGGTAAATGTTTGAAACCGACGATGCTTACTTAAGCGTTCGGCCGCCGGTCAGCGGTTTTGGGTTTTGAGCCTGATGCGGATGCTCGGCACCGGCGTAGAGTTTGAGCTTGGTAAGCATTTGATAACCAAGCTTGTTTTTTGGAAGCATTCGGCGAACAGCATCTCGCATGATCTGTTCCGGCTTTCGATTCAAACGATCACCTGCAGCCTCGGTGCGAAGACCAGTGTAACCGGTGTACCACGTGTAGGTCTTTTGCTTGAGCTTGTTACCAGTGAACTTGATCTTGTCACAGTTGGTAACGATCACGAATTCACCCGTGTCAACGTTGGGTGTGTAGTTGGGGCGATGTTTTCCCATCAGCACCATTGCGATATCGGATGCAATCCGTCCAACAATTTGGTCTTCTGCATCGACGATCCACCAGCCTTGTTCAAGCGTGTCGTTTTGTGCGTTGTATGATTTTGTGCCAGGCACAGGACTCTCCAAGCCAACAAAGTCGGCCAACTAATAAACTGGGGACTGCAAAGCGACCACATCAGCCACTCGGAAAAAGTCCCGAAATTGGAATCACGAATTGTATCGGTTTGTCCAGATCTCCACAAGGGTCAACGTGGATTCTCACCAACGTTTTAACGCCCCAAAATCGTTAGGCAAGGCTAGTAGTTCGTCCAAGCTGATTCGAATAGTAGCTGGAGTCGCAAGACTTCAGGCTAGGCTTTCGGGGCCCGAATTGTTGCCAATCCGGCTAACGGTCATTTCAGCTCTGATAGACCACTGTTTGGGCTTGGTCCACAAAGTCCGGGTTTGAGGTCGCTTTGGCTGGGAAATCTGGAAACTGAAGCACTCAGCCGAATATAGCCATTTTAACGCTGCCGCGGTTGCACCCATTAACCGTGGCTATCGCCAAAACGGCTCACGTTGCTTGAGCGTGTTTCAAAAAATCACAGCCTAGTCGGATTGGAGCTCGGTTTCGCCAAGAACAAACACCACGCTGACGTTAGCGTTGATTTCGATCAAGCCGGCGGCAAGCGTGCCCGAAGAACCAGATCCGCCAGCCACTGAAACTGAATTTTGGAGCATCGGTTGCCAACCTGTGATTCCTCCCTCATTGATCGAATGGACGCTGGCAAGAGTTGCCCCTAGTTCCCCGGCCATGGCTTCGGCTTTCTCTCGAGCCGCTCGAATCGCTTTCAAGCGGGCTTGGTCTCGATACTTGCGGAGCTCGGTGGTGTGAAATTGGACTCCGCCGACGTCGTTGACGCCACGCTCGATCAAGCCACGATAGATGCCTTCGAACGCTGCCAAGTCCGTTATCGTGATTGAGAGTTGCCGACGAGCAGAAAATCCAATCGGCTTTATCTTGGGCTTCTTGTTGCCCGCATTATTGCCCGCAGGTGGAACGCTGGACACGATTCTGGGGGCCAATGGGGATGGGTAAGCCTGTCCTTTCCACGGAGAATTCGACTCAAAAATTGGCTGAATCGAAATGACCTGCGTGCGAATATTCTTGGACTCTACTTTAGAAGCCTTTAAATATTCGATCACGGATTTGATCTTCGAGTCGTTGTCCGTCACGGCGGCATCGAGTTTTTCTTCACGCGATTCCACGGAAAAAGTCAAAACAGCCTCGTCCGGCTCGACTTTGACCTCCGCGCTCCCAGACACCGATATCATGGCCCGTTGGTCGTCATCGAAACCAGAAGCAGGATCGGAACCAAGAATTCCCGCCCCAATTAAGATTGTCAAAGCCAAAACGATTCTTTTGTGGTTAACCATTGTCTCTCCGGTGAAGCGAGTTTCGATATCCTCTGGTAGGCATGGACTTAGGGCCTGAACACAAGCTATTCCATTTGTGTGTCCGGGCAAAGACGAAGCGTGGTATGGCTTGGAAAGCGAAAAGCCGCTGGCAGTGGCGACATTGATCAATCAGCCGGACAATCCGAACAACCGTTTAGACTTACCCACTGTAAAAACTTTATCCGTTTTTGGATCGGGTTGGCTAAGCCAGTCAATTTGTAGGCCCGATATTGATAGGGCACGGTCGCATCAGATTCTGATTCCATTGGATGGTCTCACTTGGTTATTCATGGTTTGTCTCGGTGCAATCTCAAACAGGATTCTCGGTTCCCTTCGCACCTCAGCTTAGCCTGCTCTCTCTTCCTACTGAAGAATCAAGGGCTGGCCAATCTTCAGCTCTCAAACAGGTAAAAGCTCCTTGCCGAACGTCAGAGCAGCTGATGACGGTGCTGGAAGAAATCACTGGCTGGAAATCAGAATTTATCGAGACGCCTTCAAGCTATCGAAGTCGAGCGTTGGAAGGCATGGAGCATCAGCCAGCACAAGGAACTTTTTCGATCGTCGATATGTCGGCCGATTGGCCCGCTAACCAGTTTACGGCCCATCGTGGCAAGTGCGACCAAGTCGTCGGATTGATCAGTGACCTGGTTGGCGAACTTCAGTCAGCCAAGCTTGAGCTTTCCAGGGTACGCAGCGCGGTGGCAGCGTTGCCCGGAGAAACAGCCAGCGAACAAGATGACGAGATTCTTGTTGACAGTTTTGTCCCCAAGTTTGGCCGCATCGAGACTGGAAATGTTGGATTCGGTTCTTCTAGTGTTGACGGGCGAAAACACATCGGCAAATCGTCTTTGAGTGACCCGTGGAGCGTGGAAGACGACGAGTTTGAAGTCTTGCAAGGAATGGGCGAGGAATTGGTTCCTCCGCCGTTTGCTGGATGGTCACTGGGAGGTACGACTGGAATTGTCGAGGACACTTATCTCGACTGGTTGGTCGATGACCAGGAGCGAATCGCGATTTCAGTTGGGAAAATCGAAAGTGCATTCGGTGATGGAGATCGCCGAACGGTTTTGAAAATCGAACCACTTACAAGTGAGTTTCGAGCGGCGGCTCAAGGAGAGATCAGTGCATTTTATCACTGGGACGTGGCCGCCATGCAAATTCGATTGGTCGAGCCAAGCGCGCGTTGGACTCGCTTGGGAGTCGGAGATGCAATCATTGCTTCGACCAATTCGAATTTGGACTTGGGCAGCATGTTGACAGAGCTAGAATCCCAGCCGGCTAACCGGTTGACCGCCGAGTCGATCGCAGAAGCGATAAATCAGACAACCGGAAATTGCGAGCGGAATCTGGTTCTTAGACGTGAGCAGTCGTCTTCCCGAGATCGGGAGAGTTTGCTGGTGGACTAAACTCGGCTCTTGATGCCGATGTCAAATGTTCCTCTCTAAACTTCGCAGCGCCATCGCCCGAGGATGGGCACTTGCCGCTTGACCAACCGCAGCGGTTCTTCGTACACTGAGCTAACCAATTTATACGCGGCTGTGGCGGAATTGGCAGACGCGCTAGGTTGAGGGCCTAGTGGGAGATAATCCCGTGGAAGTTCGAATCTTCTCAGCCGCACTAGGATTTTAAGGGACTTGCGAGCCTTGTTGGCTTTTTGCAAGTCCTTTTTTTATTGGCAAACCGCCTTGGGACATTTCAGGTTGTTGGGCCGTGCCGAGTGCACCGTTCGAGAATGGGCCAGGAACCGCAAAATTTGGGCCGAGAAGTGCCAGAGTGGGCGCGGCAACACAGAGCAATGGACGATCAGCCACGTGGAGCTGTGGCGAATCCAGAACGAAGGTTTGTTGCCAAAATGGACCTAGAGCTTTTATTTGCAAACAGAGGCGTGATCGGCTGCACCTGCGGCACAACGATCACGCTTTCTTTGTATCCAGCCTTAACTCTACTTGATTCTGGCTTGCAACCTCGGTGCTCAAGCGATTTACAACTCGATAGAATCATCTAACTTTGTAAGCCCTCTTCAAACCCGGTCACTAACTTCGTAGTAAAGTACGCGGCGTGCTCTCAAGGGTTTCGAACTCTGTGGATACGTTTTGAAGAGCACTTTCGTTTTCGCTAGACTGGTTTGCAGTCAAAACTGCCACAATTAACAGATGAGCCTGCAAAGTTGTCCAACCTTCTAATTGCCGCCAGCGAGATGGCTGGTTTGGAATTTTTTGAGATCGCCGCGTCCGAGCTGGAGCTGGGTGTGGAAGTCGCCGCCGACGTTGAAACGTTGCTTGCCAAAGCCAAATCCGAGTTGGTCGAGCTGGTGCTTCTGGACAGCAGTTTTGAAAGCTCTTCAGGGCTTGAGGTTTACAAGCGGCTTGCCGAAATCGACCAGCACTTGCCCGTCGTGATTGTGTCCAATCGAGCCAACAGCCGCGAAGCGATCGAAGCAACTCGGCTTGGGGCGTTGGACTATCTTGTCAAGCCACTCGATGAAAACGAATTGCGGCGGGCGATTGCCAGAGCATTGGAGATTCGCAGATTCGCTTCTGATCCGATCGCGTTGAATCCGGAATCCCCGCTAGAGGAAGATGGGGACGCCATGATTGGTCAGTGTCTGGCCATGCAGGATGTCTACAAGTCGATCGGCCGAGTTGCCGCTCAATCGGTTTCGGTTTTAGTCCGAGGAGAAAGCGGTACCGGAAAAGAGCTGGTTGCCAGGGCGATCTTCCAGTTTGGCAACCGTAGCGACCAACCGTTCATGGCGATTAACTGTGCGGCAATTCCAGATGCGCTGCTGGAAAGCGAACTGTTTGGACATGAAAAGGGTGCTTTCACTGGCGCAGATCGGCAGCGGATTGGAAAGTTTGAACAGTGCGACAATGGGACTTTGTTTCTCGATGAAATCGGCGACATGTCGATGGTGCTGCAAAGCAAGTTGCTCAGGGTGCTGCAGGAGCAGACTTTTGAAAGGGTAGGTGGCAACAAAACGATCAAGACCAACGTGCGATTGATATCGGCGACACATCGCAACCTTGAAGAGATGGTTTCCGCCGGCCAGTTTCGGGGCGATCTTTTCTATCGGCTTAACGGGTACACCATTGAACTGCCTCCGCTGAGGGAACGTGATGGAGACATGATTTATTTACTTGAGCACTTTCGTCAACTTTCCAACGTCGAGCTTGGGAAAACGGTGAATCGTTTTTCACCCGAGTCGATCGAGTTGCTGAAGAATTACGATTGGCCGGGGAATATCCGGGAGTTCCAAAGCGTTGTTCGTCGTGCGGTTTTGCAGACGGCGGGCAAAGTTGTGATCCCCGACTTCTTGCCAAAGTTTGGAACCAACAAAGCACCCGTCGCGGAGGTCGTTGAACCTCCGAAAGTTGACGCTTCGCTGAAGTCTGAGATTGAAAGCCTCATTCAACAGAAAGTTGAAACGGGAGATACGAATGTTTATGACACAGTTATCCAGCACGTTGAACGGCAGCTGATTACTCAGGTGCTTGAGTTCACTCAGGGCAACCAGGTCGAGGCGGCGAACATTCTAGGCATTACTCGGACGACGCTGCGGTCGAAGATCAAAAAACTGGGGATTCAGATTAACCGCAGCATTGCTACGCGCGCGGATGAAGGCGACTTCAAGAGCGAATCGGACTTGGGCAACGACGACAATCGAGCGTGACAACTGACCGTGCTTCACAGTGGCAAAACTCGATTCACCAAGGTCACTTTCTAACCACGAATTTGAGCGGTCTTTGCTCATTCAATTTTCCTGCACGGCAAGAACAGGCGTTTTCATTTGGCACACGAAGTGCTTTCCCAGCACTCGACTTCGCTGGGCGAAGTTTCAAGCACCGACCTGGATCGAGATCCGCAAATTCGGTTAGAGATCGAAGGTCGACTTGATTTCAATTCTCTGGTTCCGCTTTAGACGAAGGAACAAACCGATGCCAGCAACTACAGGAAAAACTGCCAAGCGAAACGCCGCCAAGAAGACTGCCGAAGCCGCCAAGGCGAAAAAGAAAGCGGCCCGCGACGCCAAAAGCAAGCCAACCGCGGTCGCCAAGAAAAAGGCTTCGACCTACAAACCCAAAAAACGAAAGTAAGCGAAAGTAACAAGCCGCTTGGTATCGGTTCTCGGCCGCTCTGAGTGGGCTGCCATCTCCCTATCGAGCTGCCGATATCCGGTTTGTTCTATCGGCAGTCGCCCACGCCTCTTCGGCAAAGCGACTGCCGATTCTTTTTTGCACCTTTGGACATGCAGTGAAGATGAGCCGTTAATTAACGGGGCTGATTCTCAAGCATGCCTCGAAATTCCCCATTGATAGCTTGCAAGTCAAAGTGAGCCGCCGCCTCACGAAACGTCAGAATGCCAGGAGGGAGTTCAGCAAAAGATGGAATTGAGCACGACAGGCAATGCAAGGATCCGCCCAGTCTGTCCATCGAGGTCATGTCAATCGTTTTCACAGTATGCTGTGGTAACAAACGACGATACTTCTTTATTGCTTCCTGAATGTAGGCAGGTGAGTCAGATTGGTAGGTTGGAATCAGGGCCAGGCGATCCGTCAAGATAATGTTGGTGTAGGAACTCCAGTGTTGGTGTCGTCGTGGTGGAATCCAAATCCGTTCGACACGTAAAGGGCGACCATCATCAATGCGAGTTTGAGAAAGCGACTGTGCATTGTGATCAAGGATACGGGCGTTCACGGGATCGAACCTTGGGTCAAGCTTGGCCACCAAGACAAGATCCGATGACAGGAAAGTAGCAAACATGTCGACATGTCGAGTCGTTTCTTGTTCGAGCGGCTTGAGCACCACCAGTTGTCTGATGTTACAGAACCGCATTAGCTGTTGTTTTACATAAGCCTCGTTCTGCAAATAGTCCTTGCCTGGACGTTCGATTCGATTGTCTTCATAAATCCGACTGGTCGCGATTGCCAAACCTCGACCGTTGGCGAGCATGTTTCCGCCTTGAATTGACCAAGGAACCAAATTGTGAGCCGCACCGGTCACGCCTGCCCATAATTTCGGAAACTCGTCATCTTTTGGGCGAATCGTGTCATAGAAAAAATCCATCACCATTGCCTTGCCGCCTTTGGTTTCGGCAAGGCGAGGCCCAAAATCCCTGAGCCATATCGAGTCGAGATTCGAATTGAGGAATCGAAGGTGTGGGTATTCTTGTCCTGTTAGTAATAGCTGCTTAATCAATTCCGAAAGTGGATCGTGGGAGTTGGGTTGATCAAGGGCGTTAGATTGATTCTTGTCATTGAAAAGCAGCAGTAGTTCGGCGTGCCCCCGCGTCTTTTCAATCAAGTCAATCAGAACGCCATAATTGTGCGGTTGCCAATCGCAGATGCTGAGGAGAATCGCTTTTGGTTTTTCAAACTCTCCGGGAAGACGTGGATACAGACCGTCGTTGTCGCCCTGCTCGAAAAACTCACGTGTTCGAATTTTCCTGATTCGAATTCGATCCGCTTCACGTTGTTTAACCTCTTGTTTTTGCGCTTCGGTAAACGGCGTTACGATGGCAACGCGACCGTCTGGCAAAACCCGCGTCGTCGCTCCCGGCGGCAAGTTCTCAAAAATTGGCGGGCTATTATATTGCGAAGCCTGAGGGAGATGAAGTTGGCTTCGTTGAGCAGGATGTTGGGGATAGTTCCAGTGGCCTTGAAATGCCTGCCCTAAGGTAGGGCTGGTTGTAACAACCAACAGAAACATGCTGTAAAAAAACTTTGAAACGGGAGTCAACCCGCGACAGAGATAGAAGTTCATGGCTCTTAAATAGGTGATTTCTTTGAGTCTTTACAAATTTAGCAACTTTTTGACAACGTCTACAAGTTGTGTTTCGGCAAGTCCCAAATCTTGCAGCCCACTGGGGCTGAAAACGTTGACTTCCACAATTTTTTCACCGACAAGGTCGAGGCCGGCGAAACTGATACCGTCCTTGGAGATGAGCTTGGCGACTTTGCGGCAGATGGCCGCTTGTTTCTTGGAAAGCTCAACCACCGTCGCGGTTCCGCCGAGCGAAATGTTGCTGCGACGTTCGCCGGGAGCTGGAGTTCGGCGGATGCCGACCGGTTTGTCGCTGCAAATGATTTGGTCGTCGAGGGTCAAGACGCGAATGTCGCCATCGATCGCTTCAGGGACGTATTCTTGAACCACGAGGTAGCCCGTTCGCCCGAGTATGTCGACGACTTGGCGTGTGTTGAGCGAGTCATAGCCATCAAGGAAGAAAACGTCACGGCCTTGCGAACCCATGAGCGGCTTCATCACGAAAGCCCCGTCCAGTGTCGCGGCAAAGGTTTCAACGCTTTTGAGTGAATGGCAGACCATCGTTTTGGGCACGTATTTCGGCGGCAGGCAGACAGTGTAAAGCTTGCTTGACGCTCGTTGCAATCCGATGGGACTGTTGATGATTTGAATTCCGTTTTCATGGGCGAGCCGCATGACTTCCAACGCCAAGCGATGGGCCCAGCTGCGAGTGATGTCTTTCCCCGGAGCCGTGCGAATGATCACGCCAGCAGTGTCGGCTAAGGCAACGCGGCGCACCTTGGCTTTGGAAAAAGCCTTCGCGATCTGCTTGGTCGTTTCAACCTTGGCATTGGCCCGCAGCTCAAGGGCTTCGGCATAAAGGTGCGTCGAACTGGTGGCTTGGAGGTGGACAACATCGGTAACCATGACCGGGTGCCCCAACTGAAGGCAAGCCAGCATTAAAGTCGAAGTCGTGTTGCCAGCTTTGACCGCCCAACGATCGTTGAGAAGAAAGAGGACGGGCGGGAGCGTTGTTTCGGCCATTGAGTGGTGGGCGGATTGTGTTCAGGATGGTTAAAAGTTTGCCACTTTAGCGCTGCCGGAATGTTGCTTCGCGGTGAGTCTGAATGAAAAACTCAGTTGCGAATCCCGCATGCCGTTGAGGTTTGGCCGATTAGCTGTGATTCCTATTCAGCTTTCACATCCTCATTTGCAATCATTTGCAATCATTTGCAATCGTTATGCCAAACGGTTTTAAGCCAGCAAGTGGCACAACGATTGCTATTGCCTTTTGAATTATCCTGCCGGACGAATCGCTGCAGTTTATTGGCGCGTTCGACCTCGGCAAACTTCACAAGCCGAGCAGGTCTCTGGCTTGCTCGGCTTTTACTTTCAGCTGGTAACTAGCCGGGAATTATTTGCTTAATTTGAGCGCCTTGCCGCTCAGTCCCAATAGGAAATGGTCATACAGTACCCAGTTTCATGCAGCGATCGCCGATCGTTTTGAGTCGTATCAGAGGCCAAGACAACAATGCACAGCACACGAAACGGACAACTTGGCAAGCGACGATTGAAGTCGCGTCAGATGCTCGGGAAATACCGAATCAACCGGTTGGTCGGGGGCGGTGGCTTTGCCCACGTCTATGCTGCCCGTGATACGATCGAAGGTGTTGATGTTGCTTTGAAAATTCCGCTTGGCGAGTACGTCGATCAGGAAATGCTGGACTTGTTCAAACAGGAAGTCCGACTGGTTTCGCGGCTGGACCATCCCAACATTCTTCCGATCAAGAATGCCGACTTTGTTGAGGGAAGGTTTGTAGTCGTTTCTCGGCTTGGTGACGAAACGTTGGATTCAAGGCTGGAACGTCGCATCTCTACAGAAAAGTGCTTGTCCTATTTCGAGCAAATGATTGGGGCTGTGGCTTGTGCCCATGAATCCAATGTCTTGCACTGCGACATCAAGCCTGAAAATTTCATTTTGTTTGGGCCGGAAGTGATCATGCTGACCGATTTCGGCATCGCCAAAGTATCACGACTGACGATCGAGGGATCTGGCACCGGAACGGTTGGCCATATGGCTCCCGAGCAAGCGATGGGTAGGCCCAGCAAACGCTCCGATGTATTTTCGCTCGGGTTGATAATGTACCGAATGCTATCGGGATGCTGGCCTGAATACCCGTTTGATTGGCCGCCGCCCCAAGCGATCAGGCTGCGCCAAAAAAGGATTCATCCCGATCTAATCCGCTTTATTCGCAAGGCGATTGAGCCGCGACCTTTTGCCCGGTGGATCGACGCAACTCAAATGGAATTGGGCTATGAAGAAATCTACGAAACAGCGACTCGCAATTTAAAAAGGGCTCGACGATGATCCGAAGAGACGAATGGCACAGCTACCTTTGGAGTGAATTCGACAGTGACGCCGTTGAGTTGGTGGACTTTGTTGATGGCCAAGCGGCCATTTATTCCCGACGTTGCCCGACTCGCCAATCTTCGCCAAATGAAGACTCGGTATGTCTGATCGAAGTCAGCGAAGGACGAGGACTAATTGCCGTGGCGGACGGTGTTGGCGGAGGCACTGTCGGAAATGAAGCTTCTCGTTGTGTTGTCGAATGCCTTGCAGAAGCCTGCTTTGAACTGAAGCTGAATCAGACCCACATTTCGCGAGGGATTCGGAGCGAAGTCATTGATGCGATCGAGTATGCTAACCTTGAAATCCTGAGCTGGGGAATCAACTCGGCCACGACACTCACTGCAATCGAGCTGTGGGATGATCAGTTTCGCTACATCCACATAGGAGATAGCGGGGCTTTGTTGACGAGCAATCGAGGTACGATCAAATTCTCAACGGTGGGTCACGCTCCAGTTGCCCAGGCGGTGGCCAACGGAATGTTGGATTCCGAAGAAGCGTTCGATCATGAGGATCAGAACGTAATCACGAATTGTATCGGGACGCGGGACATGAAGATCGAGGTTGGGATATTTCAACCGACTTCCGAGCGCGACACGCTGGTCCTCGCCTCTGATGGACTCTTTGACAATTTGACCCATCAAGAGATTGCCGAGTTGATTCGAATTGGTGATCTGCAAGAGCAAACGGGATTGCTTGTTCAAACAGCAAAAGAGCGAATGATGACCGAAGCTGGCAAGCCCGACGATCTATCGGTGATCTGCTTTCGCAATCACGGTAGAGAATGATGTTAGCGATTAGACGATCAAAAGGCTTTTCGGCTCAACGAGCAGTAGCGAACGCACCAGATCAAGCGTTGCCTTGTTTGGCAATTTTCCATCAGGCGTCAGGCGAGTAGGACGCTAGTAGCTCCACTTGGCAATTCGAAAACCCATCAAAGTCGGGGCTGAACTGGCTCCAATCATCTTCTTCAGTCGCACCAAGCAGAATCAAATCGGCGTTCGTTTTCTCTGCCATTCGGCAGATTATTTTCATGGGATCGCCCATCATGATGAAGCCGTCGACGGAAAAGTCATAATCCTGAGCGGCTTCTTCAAAAATTTCGATGGAAAGATTGCCTCGGCGATAACTTTCGCCATTGAGCGATTGAACCACAAATAGAACAACTACGTCGGCCTGAATTGCGTCTGCAATTTCGGCGATACGATAGGCTGCATCACTGGAAGCTGGCCAATCAATTGTTGGAACAAGGATCTTCTTCACGTGTCATTCTTCGGAAAAAAATAAAACCGGAGCCGAAACAGGTTCGACCCCGGCACTCGGTTGCGATGGGTTTGTTCACCGGTCTTATTGACTTTCGGTAGACTCAATCCATCACTTTGCTGGCCGACGTTTGATTGGCCGTTCGGTCGCAGAGCAAAGGGCGTCGCCGATCTCAAATTCTTGGTCTCGAACTCTTTATTTTGTGGGCAAGGTGAGGCTTGCCAAAGTTGATTTGAATACGAAACTTGAACCAAGATCAGCGACGCCAAGCCGAAGCTATTTGCCCCGCGACCGTGGGCTTACGAGTAAAACCCATCAAAGCACTTGATGCACCGCATCCAACTCAAGCACACCGCATGCCAATCTTTGAAAGCAAGCAGCGAATTCGGAATGTTGGTTTTTCCCTATGAAACTTTGATGTCCGTTCGAGGACTTGGAATCACAGCGTTTCGGTTCTTCAAAAGAGTTTGACCGAACTGATCAAGAGTTAACCAGCAAAACGAATTGCGACGAATTGTGTTTACAGTCTCGTAAAAGCATTGAAATTATTCGGGTGCCACGCGGAGCAAGATGGAGCTTGAATCGGTCGTAGCGATTCTGCGCGATCTGGCGCGACTGCCACAAGTCTCGCCATCGAAAACGGCCGCCGGAACCATCGGTTCGTGGTTAAGTTTTGACCACGCAGAGCAATCACTGAGCTTCACAATCGCTTCGCTGCACTACGAGGCTCTTCCTGATCAGCTTTTCTCTGGTTCGTTCTTTTGGCACGAGTCGTGCATAGAGCCGTCATGCTTAGAAGCGTTCCTATCTTCAACCTGACTCAACCAACCCACTGATGTAAAAGGACTGATAAATGTCTCGGGAAGGCAAGCGGTTTTCGCGAAAGCAATGGAATCGTCGTTCTGTGTATGAACATGAATTGAGAGAATTGGAAATGAATGGAAATGGAAAGCTCTACCGTCGAGATCGCAGCTTGAATGACGACTGGCTCTACGATGACGATTCAATGCATGGTGATACAACGCCTCAAGATGACTACTTGGATGATGACATCCTTCTCGACCTGGATCTGGAAGAAGAATTTGATGACGAATTTTAATACCAACTGAATCGTCGTGCGGCCGGGGCGGACGGCAGCTTGCTGCTAGGTGGTCCCGGCCGCAGATGTAAAAGGTCTCAAAACGCAAGGCGATTCGTTCGCAGAGGTGAGCATGGTCATTCAAGTAGCCGCAAAGTCCGACATCGGTTGCGATCGCAAAAAGAACGAAGACTCCTTTTTTGCCGATTCAAAAAATGACTTGTACATTGTGTGCGACGGCATGGGAGGCCACCTTGCAGGTGAAGTCGCCTCTCAGAAAGCCATCGAATTCACTGTTGATTTCTTAACCAAGGCGAAAGAGCAAAGGATCTTGCCCAACAGGAAAGACGTAGATTTCCGAACGGTCTGGAGCAACTTGATTGCCGAAGCGATCGAGAATTGTTGCGTTCGAATAGTCAAACTTGCTCAGTCGCATCCTGAACTTGATGGGATGGCAACGACGATCACGGTCGTGCAAATCGTTGATGGCACCGCGTTTGTCGGGCACGTTGGAGATAGCCGCCTCTACCTTAAACAAGGCACCGTCGCCAAGCAGTTGACGAGCGACCATACGCTCTTTGAGGAGTTTAAGAGAACCAATCCGAATTGGATCGACGCGAATACCGACTTGGATGCGTTGGAGCGGTTCAAACACGTTCTGACCCGGTGCGTGGGAAGGCAAGAAGACTTCAGAGTCGACTCGTTCAGCTTCCAGCTGGTCGATGACGATGTCCTTCTTCTGTGTACTGACGGTTTAAGCAATTACTTTACTGATGAAGAAACGATCGTTTCGTTTTTGACGGAAACAGACTCAGATTCGGTTGTGGAATCACTGATTGACTTTGCCAATTCCCACGGTGGACGAGACAACATCACAGCGATCGTTATCCGGGTCGTCGCTCTGGAAGAAATTGAATTCGATAGTATCGCCGGAGTACAGGTGGATCAAATCCGCCCCTTGAACGACGCGCATTAATGATTCAAAAGATAACTCACACTCACTCGTTGAGATCAAAAATTAGTTGTACAATTTTCGGTCGACAAGGAATCCCATATGTTGACTGAAGCCCAGCAAATCGCCCCAGGAAATTTCGAAACGGAAGATCATTTCTATCCGCGGGTACTCAACGCGCACATCCATCCATTGATTCACAACTTGATGGACATGGGCAACGACCGCATCGCGTCAAGGTACTGCCACTTACACCCGGAAGTTGATCCTCAGTCAGTACGCGACTTGCTGACGAAAATCCCCAAGTACTTTCGTTGGGGCGGATGCGATCTGTTTCATGTCACCAGTGAAACAGGCTTGCGGCAAGTCGTGGTGATCGAGACGAATTCTTGTCCTTCGGGGCAAAAGTCGATGCCGCGCGTCAATGAGTCGTTGGAGAAAGCCGGCTATGATCGCCTGCTTCGCGATTCGTTTCTGGAGCAAGTCAGTCGTCGCAAAGGCGGACCCAAAGGGGATTTCGCCGTTATCTATGACAAGAACCACATGGAGAACTCAGGTTACGCCGCTGCATTGGCCGACCTGACGGGCGAAAAGGTCTGGCTGGTTCCGTTTCACGCCAGCGATGCCGGGCAGAACGTTGTCTTCGATGAAAAAGGGATGATGTTTGTCGTGAAGGATGGCGAAAAAATTCCGATCAAAGCCGCGTTTCGATATGTGACTCAGCAACCCTGGAATCGAATTCCAATCCACTTAACCAGAACGTTGATCTACAACCCCGTGCTAATCTGCCTCTCAGGTGGACGAAACAAGTTGGTCGCGTCGAAGGCCTACGATCTTTACAACGCCGCGAACATGGAATCGGGATTGAAGATCCACACGCCCGAAACGATCTGGGACGTGTCCAAGGAGGAAGTCCCACTGTGGGTACAACGGATGGGCGGTGTTGCGGTCGTCAAAGTCCCCTACTCCAATGCGGGCCAGGGCGTCTACACGATCACGTCGCAGGACGAACTCGACGCGTTCATGGAACTTCAACATGGTTACGATCACTACATCGTTCAGTCGTTGATTGGTAATTCACGCTGGAGTTCGCAAAGCCAGTTCGGACGTATGTTCCATGTCGGTACCATGCCCGACAGAAAGATGAACCTCTACGCCGCTGATCTACGTTTCATGGTCGGCGTTTCGCCAAGTGGTTTTTTTCCTGTTGCGATTTACGCTCGTCGAGCCCGAAAGCCGCTCACGACCGACCTTGAAAATGGAACTGCTTCGTGGGACATGTTAGGTACCAACCTCTCCGTGAAAAACGAAGACGGCAGTTTCGGTACTCAGCCAGAGCGATTGTTGTTGGTTGATAGCCGCGATTTTAACCGACTTGGTTTCGGCTTGGACGACTTGATCGAAAGCTATCTCCAAACGGTAATGTGTATCGTCTCAATCGACGAAATGGCAAAGAGCCTCATCAATACCAAAGGCAAGTTCCGTCGCAAGCTTTTCAAGTCGATCAACTCGGACCAAAGATTCAATCAGGAGATTGGCTTTTGAACGATTTCCTTCAACCACCGCTTGCCAACGGGTACGAAAACGTAAAACACGTCAAACGTGTCGACAGCCTTGAGATTGAGACGCTTCCGCGGGGCGAGTTTTCACGGCTGTTCATCGAGATTGTCGAAAATGGTATCGGCCGCCCCATTCAGGTACCCGTCATCGTTGCTCGGGGAAAGAAAGAAGGTCCGATCTTTGGCATGACAGCCGCGTTGCATGGCAATGAGCTAAATGGAATTCCTGTCATTCACCAGCTACTCAAACGAATCAATCTGAAAACGCTTCGTGGCACAATCGTTTGTCTGGTTGCCGCCAACATGCCGGGACTTTTGGAAGAGAAACGAGAATTCACCGATGGTCAGGATCTGAACCACATCTTTCCCGGCAAATCCGACGGGAAGATATCGCAAGTCTACGCGTACAATCTTGTCGATCGAATCACCCAGCACTTTGATTATCTCGTCGATCTTCACACCGCCAGCGAAGGCCGAGTAAATTCGCTTTACGTTCGCGCCGATCTCAAGCAAGCCATCACAGCTCAAATGGCTTATCTACTTAGACCACAAATTATCGTTCACAATCCGCCCTCGGATTACACGCTTCGCGGAACTGCGGCCGAGGCGGGGACGCCTGCGATCACGGTTGAAATCTGTGACCCTTCCAAGTTCCAACGCGATCCAATCGCACGAACTGTAAAAGGCATTCGCAGAATTCTAAATCACGTTGGGATGGTTCCCACCAGAACCACAATCCCCAAAACGACAACCAAACCGCCCATCCTTTGCAAAAAGTCGTATTGGATTCTGACTCAGCGAGGCGGAATGATGCGATGCATTCCTAAGATCGCCGAGAAATTCAGATCCGGAGATTTGATTGCGACTCAGGTGAACATCTTTGGTGACACGATCAAGGAGTACCATGCTCCCGAAGACGGCATTGCGATCGGGCATTGCATCAATCCGATCGGACAAACCGGTGCCAGAATTCTCCACCTTGGCGTACTGATGGATGAAGCCGAGCGTTCCAAGTTCGAGAGTATCAGTGGTTGTTCGCTCGACGGCACGTTTTGCACGATCACTGACACCGACAAGAAGCCGTAGCTAATGCGAGTATTCGTCTTTGTTAACCGCGTTCAGGAAATTGGTTATCGCCAAACGACCGCGTTGTTGATTGC
>CALJOA010000075.1 GCA_937981585.1 uncultured Pirellulaceae bacterium
TGGGACAGCCGTGCTACTCAGTAGTCACTTCAGATTGAAGTGACAGCCAAGCCAACTGAAGGCAATCAACTGGCCGCGTTTTTGTCCGCCCACTCGAGCAGCTCGTCAAACTGTTTGGCGAAATCGTTTTCGCTGGTCCCAAGCGGCGATTTAAAGAAGCTCGATAGAAACGTCAGCAAACCGGTTTCGCCTTTTCGTGACGCCAACTCGGCAAACCGAAAAAGGTCCAGGACCAGCGGCGCGGCTAGGATTGAATCGCAGCCCTGCCAGGTAAACGTCATGATCATCGGAGTGCCGAGGAATCCACGAAAGTGAATGTGGTCCCAGGCCGTCTTCCAATCGCCGAGGCTTTTGATGTACTCGATGCTGATGTGTGTTTGCGGATCATAGCCGAGAATCTGGCCGAGCAAACGATCCTTACTGACGACTTTGGTTTTCTTGTTGACAGGGTCGTCCAGAACTTGACCGTCCATGTTGCCGAAGATGTTGTGCCCGACCCAGCTCATGATTTCGAGATTCCGTTTGGCAAACGCAGGTGCAAGGACGGATTTCAAAAACGTCTCGCCGGTTTTCCCGTCGTGCCCCATGTGGCAAGTGCCCTTTGAAACTGCCAACTCGTCAATCGCAGCGGGGCAACTGCCCAGCGAAGGAGTAAAGTTCACAAACGGCCAAGATTTTTCAAACGCAGCAATGGCATACAACGAGCTGGCGGGCAACTTGCAGTCGGAACTGGAAAGTGTCGGTTCCATTTCCGCCCAAGTCTTGGGCAGAGATTCAGGATCAATCGGAGGCTCGGTCGAAGCTAGATTGACGACGATCACTTTGTCGAGTTTGTTATTTTCGGCGAACTCGGAAAGGTCGGAGCTAATTCGGTCGATCGCATTGCGGGCGGTATCGTCGGGGGAAACGAACTGGCTGTCGGAGAGCTTTTCGATCGTTTCGCCAACGTTGTAGATCACGCCGGGACGAACATTTTTGTCGAACTCTTTTAGCTCGGTCTCGCACTTGATGATCAATTCCCGGCTGATCGCTGGTGTTGCTCCAGCCAACAGCAGGGCTTCGGTGCGGCTGTCGGTATCGCGGATTTCGTGGCCGCCGATCACGATGTTGGACCATTCGATAAAGTCAAGCGACGAGAATTGGTCGAGTTCGCTTACCAAGCCTGATGTTTGAGTCGCTCCAAGTTTAAGTGCCGAAAGACCGACCGCTACTGTTGTTGATACGCCGCCATGGGCGCCAATCAACCATAATCCGACACGATTTGACATATAACTCAGACTGGAAACGGAATAGGCAGTTCAACTCGACTGCAGCTTATCAATGGACCGGGAAATCCGCGCCAAGGCAACGCTTTGATGTAAAGCAACGTTTTAGTGTAAGGAAACTGTAAGGAAACGGAATAGTTTCGATTATTACTGGCCAAGTCAAACCTCGCAATGATTAACGTGTCTCACACACGAAACTGTCGCTGTCCGTCAGTATCAAAGAAAATCGAGAGTTGCTGTTTCAAAAATACTAAACAGGCGGTGACACCAAGATTTGCCGTGATAAAGTGGGAGTTCAACCACTGAAAAAGTTCACTGAAAGTTCCACAAGCCAGATTCGAGACCAAAGGCCAGACGATGTTTGAAACTGCTCCACTGAACCCACCTGACGCAATTTTCGGCTTGATCGAACAGTTCAAGAAGGACACCAACCCAAACAAGATCAACCTCTCTGTGGGGGTTTATCAGGACGAATCGGGTGCCACGCCAGTCATGAAATGTGTTCGCATGGCTGAGCAGAAGTTGCTCGACGCGGCGGGTACCAAGAGTTATCTGCCCATCGATGGGCCGGCCAGCTACAACAATGCGATCGGGCGATTGATCCTGGGTGACCTCTACGATCATGCGAACGTCAACAGTGTTTCAGCGCAGACGCCCGGCGGAACGGTTTCGCTGCGTTTGGCCGGTGAGTTGCTTAGACGCGTGTTCAGTGTTGACACCATTTGGATGAGCAATCCAACATGGGCCAATCATCCCAAAATCTACGGTGCGGCTGGGCTGAATGTCGAGAAGTACGACTACCTAGACGAGCAAGGAACGCGTTTGGACTTTGAGCGTCTTGTCAGTTCGCTCGATGGGGCGAAGCCAAAACAGGCGATTCTGTTGCACACGGTTTGCCACAATCCAACCGGCGTTGATCCAACTCCCGAGCAATGGGAAGAGCTTTGCAAGGTCATCGCAGAGAAGCAGTTGTTTCCCGTTTTCGATTTTGCGTATCAGGGGTTTGGGACGTCTTTAGACGCCGATGCGTTTCCGATTCGCAAGTTTGTCGAGTCAGGTGGCGAGGCGCTAGTCTGCAATTCGTTTTCCAAGAATTTTGGCTTGTACGCCGAGCGAGTTGGCGGAATCACGGCGGTCTCCAAAGATGCGGACGTTGCCAAGGCAATGCTCAGTCAGATCAAGCTGACGATTCGCACGATGTATTCCAATCCTCCGCTGCACGGTGGCGCGATCGTCGATACGGTTCTAAATGACGCTGAACTGCGTGAGGTTTGGGAGGCCGAGCTGACTGAGATTCGTAACCGGATTTTGCAGCTTCGAGCTGGTTTTGTGGCGGCGATGCAGAAGCGAATTCCCGATACCGATTTTCAGTACATCCTCGATCAACGAGGGATGTTCAGCTACTCGGGCTTAACCGCCGATCAGGTTGGCAAGCTGATGAATGAGCATGCGATTTATGCACTTAAAAGCGGACGAATCAATGTCGCCGGAATCAATTCTGGTAACCTCGATCAGATCTGTGACGCCATCGCGTCAGTGGTTTAGTTTCGCGCTAACTCGGGCGCGTTGTAAATCAATATGAATAGTCACAAGCGATTAGTAAGGATATGCAGTAATCACTCGATCGCCGTTTGCAAGAATCAGCTTGATTTTAGATAGCGGTGGCTTGCCTCTGCTGTTTCCGCTTTTGCCTCCCTTGTAACCGATCTGGCGTTTCATATCGATCACATGCGCCATGTTGCCACGGGACGATTCAGATTTGACTTGGCGGGACTTTGCCTTAACCAACTCATACGCTTCATCGATTAACCGAAACGCATCATTGCCTTTGGCGTTGAAGACTCCATGTGATCCATTACGGTTAGGCTGATCTTCGGTGTGCCTGAGAACATGGTCGGTCCTGTGTTCTCCACCGCCACCCATGCCGTAGATTAGACCGGCCGGTGAGCGAAGATTCTTGCCACCGGCAGATGTGAAAAACTCTTCTGATTCCCCTTTAGACTTCAGCGGTTTGAATTTGTCGCCGTTGCCCTGGTTGCCTTGGTCTGGAAAGTTAACAGAGTAGTCGTGGTTTTGGGCGGGTTGGTTTGCCTCGGGCTGAGCAACAGCTGGGCCAGCCAAATTTTTGGTGTAGTACTGGTAGCCGATGATGCACACCAAGATCCCAGCGAAAATGATCTTTGGCCAGTTGAGCTTGTTGGAAGATTTTGACTGGAAGTTCATCGTAGTTTGTTCGGCTTGCGAAAATTCGAATGTCAGTGCCCGACCTCACCGTTGCTTTGAATCTACGCAATCAGCAAGGCAGGCAACGTATTTTCCGCAATCGGCTGGATTCTGGCAAGCGATTGAGAAATGACTATCGCAGTTTGTTGCCCAGTGGAACTCGCGTTGCCGCACTGTTTTCTCTGGCAACTCCAACTGCTGCGCGTCCCGGCTGAGACGTTCCGGCCAGGAAGTTGTCGATCTGGGCCTCGGTTCTAAGGTCCTGAAATTTCGTGCCCATCGCCAATCGCAGCTTCTTCTCGAGGATCATGTTGTGCAATTCTTCTTTAACCGCGTCAAAGTCGGTGACGACTGGTTCGGTTCGGCCTAGGCAATAAAGAATAACCCAATGCTCGCCGACTTGGACGACTTTGGACAGTTCGCCTCGTTGCAGATTGAAAGCTTCCTTTTCCAGCTCTGGACGCCCGCCATGTTTTTGAATTGGAGGAACTTCGCCATAGTTGGCTTTAGAAGCCGGCTCGATCGAGTACTGGTGGGCCAACTCTCCGAAATACTCGCTCGTTGCGTTGGCACTAGCCATGTTCCAGACCTTCAAGGCGCTGCGATGGTCGTTGCAGACGATCGCTTTGACTTCCACTCGAGGGCCGTAGTTGGCTTCGAAGCCTTTGTTCATGTCTTCTTGATTGACCTCGACGGTCGAGGCGACCAGCCTTTTCAGCGCCACGGTCGGCCAGACTTCGTCTTCGATGTAAAACTCTTCCTTAGACGGATCGTTTTTGGTGACAAACGCCAGCCACTGTTCGATGTTAACCGTGCCGTCCTTGTTGAGATGGCCGATCGACTCGGCGGCACGATTGATCTCGACGTTGAGGTCGGCTTGGCCAACCTGGAGACCACCTTGTTTTAGTGCCTGCATCAGAAGCGTTCGATTGATTTCGGTTTCAAGCATCTCAGAACCGAATCGGGTAATACACTCTTCCGCGACCTGGTTTTTGAGAATCTTGATGTTGTCAACCATTGCCGCCACACCCGGCATCTGCTGACTGAGCTGCTTGTCATTCATGACGTTGACGACTTTTGAGTTTTCTTGCATTTGCTGAAGCATCTGGCGAGCAGACTCGGCCAACTTCGTGTTGGACAACTCCTCGATCAGTCGTTCATGCGCCATGGCCGTTTGCTCTGGTGTCAGTTTTTGAGCCGGAAAGATCCGTTCGCAACGCAACACAATGAACTTGTCAGCCAGCGGGAATACTTCCGAGACTTCGTTTGGCTGGAGTTTGAAAGCCATTTCCTCGAACTCGGGAATCTGAAAGTTTCGTCGCACCGGAGGAAGTAGACCGCCGATTGATTTGCTGTTGAGGTCAAGCGAGAAATTTTTGGCCAGTCGTTCAAAGTTCTCGGGGTTGGCGACGGCTTGTTCGCGGATCTTTGTGGCTTGGGCGAGTGTGTCAACTACGATCTGTCGAACCTGAACGCGTGGTCCGAATTCTGAGTCCATCCGCTTGTTAATTTCAGCGGGTGTGACCTGAATGTTCTTGGCGGCCAAACGGCGAATTGCCAGCTCGTGCCAGATGATGTCATTCTTCAATCGATCGACGGAGATGTTTCGTCGGCTGCAGATGGTTTCAATGTATCGCTCGCCGGACATGCCAAACTTTTTTGCTTTGGCGACGATGTCATCGTTGACGTCTTTTTCCGTAATCTTGACGCCGCTTTTTTGGCATTGTTGCAGAACAAGCAACTTTTTAACGATGCTTTCTAGTACTTCTTTTCCGAATCGACGCACACACTCGTTGGCGATTTGGTTTCGCGTGATTTGTTCACCGTTAACAACTGCCAATGTCTGAATCTGTTGCTGCTGGGCTTTGTCGGGGGCGTTCTGTTGTGGTTGCTGTGCCGTTACCGACTGAGGGGTAAGAAACATTCCCATCGCGGTTACGGCGGTCAGGAAAGCCAAAGTAAATCCTGGCAACGTAGACCAAAGCGAGTTATTCGAATTTGTTTTGGCGTGTAGTTGGGCAATTTTTTTGGCAGCTGGCGCCATGGCGGTTTCTCCATAAACCTGACTCATTCAATAAGTTTGCTCGAAAACGAAAGATGCTTCCACGATCTTTGCTTGTCGCTGCGGACGTTCGGGCAATAGGAGCTTCAAGGATCACCGACGTTAGTGATGGGGCGGTCATGCCGAGAAACGACTCCTCAGCGCGGAGTATAGATGCCGGTTTTCGATAAGGTCAATACAAATGCTGACCCAATTCAGGCCATGTGAGAAACCGAACCTCATTCAGTAGCGCGGACGTGTAGCACGGACGTCTAAGTGGTTTGTCAAAGCCTAGAACTTTGGGGAGAAATGTTTAGCCGTTTGGGCGTCGACGTATGAAAAGAATGCTCGACGCTAGCAAAACAAAGCGAGGCCCTGGGAAGAAGGGCCTCGCCGCGAGTCAGTTTCAAGGATGTAATTTAGTGGGGCCACTAGTTTCGAGGAAACGGATTGAACAGATTTTGATTGCTATCTGCTGGATAAGACGGGGACGGGGGCTGGTTGCGAAAACTCGCTTTTGAAAAAACCGAGTTGCCGGGGATCGGTGCTTGAATTCTTGCTGAGTCATCTTCGATATCGTCATCGCTGCCGTCTTTCCAGTCCGAGGCTTCGTCGTTTTCATCATCATTCCATTCGTCTTCATCCTCGTCCCATTCGTCTTCATCCTCGATCCACTCTTCATCAGCGCTAGTGTCGGCGTTGTTCTCTTCGTCTTTCATGTCGTATGGTTCAAACGAACTCTCAACCGAGTCTCCAGAACCCGCACCGTAACCACTCTGGTTTGAGGTATTGTATGGGCTTGGGATTCCGTGCGCTCCACCATAGCCGTAACCATGTCCATGGTTGTACTGGCTTTGAGGTGCCGCATAAACGGAATAGGGAACTCCGCGATAAATCGGGCGGCTACCCAAGTTGGTCATGTTGTATGACTGGAACGTTTCATTTTGAAACTGAGGCAACTTGTGAATCAACATCGAGTTGTGGGCGTTCCATGGATTGTAATAATCCGCGTCGGGACCGGGATTGCATCTGTGGTACCCAGCGCTAAAGCCTTCTCCCAACCAGCGAAGCGGTTTTTGAAATGGCTGCGCCGAAGCGACACTACCAAACAAAGTCGCAATGACGACCGCACTTAACGCGAGCTTGGCTACTTTTAAAAAACCCATTCTGTCTTCCCAACTTAATGAACAACTGTCGAAACGCGACGCATCATCGTTTTCGTCAACAACCCATTAAATACTTCAAGCGAACCAAAGCGAATCAGTGCTACATCAGGATCAAGGTCCGGTCGTAAGAAAAGAACCAGTCGGATTCGAAGTTCGAGTCGTTCGGCTGGGGTAAAGTTTGCCGGTTCGATTTGAGGCTCGGACGGTTAATCAACCAATGCAGGGGTGTTGCGTAAGGTCTAGGGTACGCTTTTCGCAGGGTTCCGAGCTTAGAAACATCAGCTTGCCGCGCAAGCAGAAAGGTGTCAGCGTGAGTGCCGCGTGTTCATCAAGCAGATGTGTCCCTTGATTGGTCAGGGAGGATTGTTGGACAGGATTTACTTGATGTAAATGATTTTGTGCGCAACTGGGTGCGCTGCTGCTGACATCCACTTAATCGTGTTCATCCTGTCCCCGATAACTGCATTCTGAAAATTCTGTCGAAGATCTGGACTCTGAATGCTCATTTTTGGATGGCCTGGATTCCCGCCGGCGCGGTAATGACGTTATCTGAATTGGTCGTGAAGAGTTGTGCTAATCGACAAGGTCAAGCAAAGCCGCACGGTCGGTCGATCCTTCTACTTTGGACACAACGTCGTCGCTGGAATCAAACTTTCGGTCGGGACCGGCGCTACGCACAACTCCGTGGTTGATCTCGGCGTCGTATCGCAGTGACTCGCCCCACGGATCAATGTGTTTGATAACCAGTATGTTGGCGTCAATGTCGTTGGGTAGCTCGCCTTGATTTTCATCGCGGTACACAACAAGCTCTTCTCTCGCCAAGCTCAGTAGCGATTGGGTTTGTTTGATTTCCTGCCGAAGCGCCGCTTGGTGACGGGCAGCTAGACAGGCATGCTGGTGATGTCGGGCCGACGCAATTACACCGGCCACCAGCGACGTTGCCAACACGACGCCGGCCAGTGAAATCAAAGTTCCGGTCAACGCCATTTTCTTCCCGGGCCGTCGCAATCCGACCAGGCTTATCAGCAGTGGCACTGGAGAGAGGAACCCTGCCGTCATCAAACTGGCCACCGAGATCCACATGCCGTTGAAGCCCCACCAGTTGAATTTTCGCTTGGGAGGCTGAGAAGGTTCGAATCCGATATAGATCGGACCGACAGCATTTGGGTTCGCTGAGGCAGGCTGATTGAACGGAACGTGGAGTGGCATTTCGAATCTCCTCACTTCGCTTTTTTAAGGCAATTTGCCGGCCAACTAGAGCAGGCTTGAGGTCTTATTCGCCAACTGGACGCCAAGATTGGGATCTTTTTCGTTCTTTTTTGAGTGACGAAGGCTGGGCCCTCAGTTGATGGGAAGAAAACTACGGCTAGCGACCGCGGGTCGCTTCAAGATATCGCTTGAGTTCCTGTTTGACTTTTGGAAATAGCAGGAAGAGCCCAATCATGTTGGGGAAAACCATTGCAAAAATCATCGCGTCGGAAAAATCAATAACCGAGCCAAGCGAAATTGCAGCTCCGATCACGACAACTATGCAGAATAGAACTTTGTAGGTTAGATCGGCCGCCTTGCTGCGACCAAACAAATATTTCCACGACTGCAATCCATAATAGGACCATGAGATCATGGTGGAAAACGCAAACAGAACGATAGCCACGGTTAATACATATCGGAAGCCAGGCAGTACACTGTCAAACGCTCTGGATGTCAGGTCAACACCACCAACTCGCTCGCCATTGATCAAAACTTGCTTAGCCTCCAAATCACCGTATTCGAACAGGCCAGTGGAATTGTAAAGCACGATGACCAGAGCAGTCATGGTGCAAATGACGACTGTGTCGATGAACGGTTCAAGCAGTGACACGACGCCTTCGGAGGCAGGGTACTTTGTTTTTACCGCCGAGTGCGCAATCGCTGCCGAGCCAGCACCGGCTTCGTTGGAAAACGCCGCTCGAGTGAAGCCCTGAATCACGACTCCGATCAATCCGCCCAGTCCAGCCGCAGGCGTAAATGCTCCACCAATAATCTCGCCGACTGCTGCCGGTACATGGGTGATGTTCATCAAAATAATGATCAAAGCCGCTGCCACGTAGATGATGGCCATGAACGGGACAATTTTTTCGGTGAACTTGGCGATCCTTTTGATTCCACCGATGATCACAACCGCAACCAGAGCCGCCATCACCAAGCCGATGATGAATCCGGCGCTACTATCACTGGGCAGGTTGAGCATCGTCTTAATTTGCTGAGCCGCTTGGTTGGATTGGAATGCGTTGCCTCCTCCAAAAGATCCGCCGACGCAGAGAATTGCAAATAGAATTCCAAACACCTTGCCAATCGGCCCGATTCCGATGTCTTTAAGTCCCTTTTCGAGATAGTACATTGGACCACCATGAACGGTCCCGTTCTGGTCGATGTCTCGGTACTTCACGCCAAGGGTGCACTCAACGAATTTTGTTGACATGCCCAGAAGCCCACAAACGATCATCCAGAATGTTGCGCCCGGCCCACCGGTTGCAATCGCGACGGCAACACCAGCAATGTTCCCCAGCCCGACGGTTCCAGATACCGCAGTTGCAAGGGCCTGAAAGTGAGTGACCTCCCCAGCTCCTTCGTCGCCGATCGTATCCACTAGATCCCCGTCGACTTCGTTGACGGCAACGTTTTTGATTTCGGAATGTGAATCCTTCTCAATCAGGTCATACTTTCCCCGCACAACGTTGAACGCAAACGGGAGCAAGCGGATGTTGATGAATCCAAAAACGATCGTGAAAAAGGTGGCTCCCAATACAAGCAGCAACAGAACGATCGGAACCGATTGGCCGCCAATGTTTATCGGAGTAAATACAAATCCGCCCCAAGCGTCAGCCAGAGGTTTGAACGCCTTGTCGATTTGAGCATCCAGTCCAACGGCGACGTCTTGGGGCTGCTCTTGGTTGGGCTCGACTGCGGGAGTCGATAGCTGAGAGTCGTCCTGGTCGTCAGAAGAATCGGCTTGGGCAATCGCGGACAAAGCCGCCGGCATGCCGCCGAACATTTCCACCGGAGACGACACCACCAACAGGAATGCGAACACGAAAAGCATCGATCGGGAGAAAGTTGCACGCCAACGATGGTTACTGGATTTCATTTAGTCGCCTGATTGATTCTTTGCAGCATTGAACAGAATGAACGATTGGCTTAGCTCATTCAAAAACCGGCTTTGTATCGGAGATAACTTACTCAGTCAATCATTTCACACACGTTTTGCTTGGTTTTTCGAATATTGACATTTGCCGTTGTGAAAAATATTCGAAACGTTAGCATTGGCAAAGTCGAAGCATCTCAACGATCGAAACTCAACGACCTTCACATGGCTCAGCAACTATCCGAGGGCGATCTGCAACTGATCGAGTCATTAAGACTCGCTCCGATGTCGATTTCTCAGCTTGGCGAAGCACTTGACGTTTCGGCCAATGCAGTGCGGCAGCGTTTGAATCGGTTGATGGCGGCGGGTTTGATTTCGCGAAAGACGCAAAGCGAAGGTCGCGGTCGTCCGCACCATCAGTACCAATTAACCGAGGCTGGTCATCGAACGGCTGGCGACAACTTTCCTGATCTGGCCAAAGCACTTTGGCAAGAGATCGACGCGATTGAAGATCCTAAGGTCAGGCAGACTTTGCTGACTGGGGCGATGAGGCGGCTTCTCGATTCTTACGAATTGGAAGTCGTTGGTGAGACCGTTGAAGATCGTCTGGTTTCAATCCAGAAGTTCTTTGACGACCGTGGCGTTCCGATCGTGATCGAGAAAAACAACAGCGACGACAATTTGCCCGTGCTACGTGTTCTGGAGTGTCCTTATCCAGGGCTTGATGATCAAGACAATCATTTCTGCGAGCTGGAGAAACAGTTGTTCGCTAAGGTGATCGGCTCCCCCGTTCGGCTCTGCCAATGCCAGAAAGACGGGGATAGTTGCTGCTCGTTTGAGTCAAGTGAGAAGACGAACGAGAAAAGCCTCCAATCCTCGCCGCAAACGTGAAATTTTGACTTACTACTGCGGTTAAATGCCATAGAATCTTAGGCCCGTCTGCAACCTGACGCTCATCCAATCTAACCCCGACCAACACAACCAAATACTCTGAATTAAGACTCTAGGTAAGAAAAGCAAACGATATGTCTGACGTTCTAGAAATCAAAGACCTTCACGTTGAAATTGAAGGCAAGCCAATCCTGCGTGGCGTCAATCTCAAGCTCACCAAGGGCGAAACGCACGCCTTGATGGGCCCCAACGGCAGCGGCAAAAGTACGCTTGGTTTGGTCATCATGGGCCACCCCAACTACGAAGTCACCCAAGGCGACATCTTGCTCAACGGCGAGAGTATTCTTGAGATGGGCGCCGACGAACGAGCGCGTGCCGGAATCTTCATGGCATTCCAACGTCCGATGGCGATCCCCGGCGTAAAGATGGCTGATTTTCTTCGTCACGCCACGACCAACGTTCGCAACCCTGAGCGGAAGGAAGGCGAAGACCTGATTCCAATGCGTGAGTTCCGCAAGGAAGTCAAAGAAAAAATGTCACAGCTGCAAATGGATCCGGAATTCGCTCGGCGTTACGTCAACGACGGATTCTCTGGTGGCGAAATGAAGCGAGCCGAGATCCTTCAGCTCGCGATGTTGCAACCAAGCTTCGCAATCCTCGACGAAACTGATTCGGGTCTCGACGCCGATGCGGTTCGTCTAGCCAGTCAATCCATCAACGAGATCGGCCATGGAAAAATGGGTCTGCTGGTAATCACACACCACGACAAACTTTTGGCGCATAACCCACCAGAATACACTCACGTCATTCTCGGCGGCAAGATCGTTGAAACAGGCGGCAAAGAGTTGGCCGAAGAACTTCACGAAAAAGGCTACGAGCGAATTCGGGAGCAGTATCCAGATGCGGCGGCAGTGAATGATGGTGAAGAGGTGGTTGCTACCTAATGTGGAATTGGGAATGCGGAGTGCGGAATCTTGATGTGGGTAAAAGATGAATGACCTGCGGCAGAGAACCAAGGATTTTGCGTTACGCATAATAAAGATGTACACCAAGCTTCCTAAAACAGCGGAAGCTCAGGTGATGGGAAAACAGGTTTTACGAAGCGGAACCAGTGTTGCAGCGAACTATCGGGAAGCATGTCGTGCTAGATCGAAAGCTGAGTTCAAAGCAAAAATGGGGATCGTAGAACAAGAGTTAGACGAAACAGAATTGTGGCTCGAATTACTGGTTGAATCTGGTGTCGTGCCGATTGAAAAGATGAACGATATCCTGAGCGAAACTGATGAACTTCTCAGAATCGTGGTGGCGAGCATCAACACAACAAAGAAAGGACGGACCGAGAGGAAAGCGAAATAACCACTTGATTATTCCGCATTCCGCAATCCTCATTCCGCATTTGAAATATGTCTACCGACATCACAGAATCCCAAGAGCTCAAATCAACCGAGATCAACAAGTACAATTTTAAAACCGAAACCAAAGCCGTATTCAAAGCGCGCAAAGGAATCGACGAGGAAATCGTACGTCAGATCTCTGAGATCAAAGAAGAGCCTGATTGGATGCTTGAGTTTCGACTCGAAGCACTTAGGATCTTCAACTCCAAGCCGATGCCCGAATGGGGCGGAGATATCGAGCTTGATTTTCAGGACATCTATTACTACCTCAAGCCGACCAATGAGCAAGGTAAGTCCTGGGACGACGTCCCCGAGGAAATCAAAGACACGTTTGAGAAGCTTGGTATTCCAGAAGCCGAGCGTAAATACCTTGCGGGTGTGAAAGCCCAATTCGAATCCGAGGTCATCTACGGCTCGATCCAAAAAGAGCTTGCCGACCAGGGCGTGATCTTTACCGATACCGACACCGCGGTTCGCGAGTACCCGGAATTGCTGCGCGAGCACTTTGGCAAAATTATCCCGTCAGCCGATAACAAATTTGCTGCACTTAACAGCGCCGTTTGGTCAGGCGGTTCGTTTATCTACGTTCCACCAGGCGTGAAGATTACCGCTCCGCTCCAAGCCTACTTCCGCATCAACGAAGAAAACATGGGCCAGTTCGAGCGAACGTTGATCATCGTCGACGAAGGCGCTCAAGTTCACTACGTCGAAGGCTGCACCGCTCCGATGTACACCAGCGAGTCGCTTCACTCAGCCGTCGTTGAGGTCGTCGTCAAGAAAAACGCGCGATGCCGTTACACGACGATCCAGAACTGGGCCAACAATATCTACAACTTGGTCACCAAGCGTGCGTTTGCTTATGAAGACGCGGTGATGGAATGGGTTGACGGTAATCTTGGTTCCAAATTGACGATGAAGTATCCAGCCGTTTACATGATGGAGCCAGGTGCTCGCGGTGAGATTCTTTCGATCGCTTTCTCAAGTGCAGGCCAGCATCAGGATGCGGGTGCCAAGCTCGTCCACTGTGCTCCCAACACAACCGGGACGATCATTTCCAAATCGATCTCCAAGAACGGTGGCCGCTCCAGCTACCGGGGCTTGGCTCGTGTCGAAAAGGGCGCCGTCAATTCGAAGTGTAGCGTCGTTTGCGATGCGTTGATTCTAGATCCGGAATCACGAAGCGACACATACCCTTACATTGAAATCGACGAACAGGACGTAACTGTCGGGCATGAGGCGAGCGTCTCGCGGATCGGCGAGGAGCAGTTGTTCTATCTGATGAGCCGCGGGCTTTCGGAGGCCGAAGCCAGCACGATGATCGTTAACGGTTTTATCGAGCCATTGGTTAAAGAGCTGCCGATGGAGTACGCCGTTGAGATGAACCGCTTGATCCAGCTGCAGATGGAAGGTTCGGTTGGTTAACCGAACCAACCATGAGCCGTTTGGGCACTAGCCCCGGTTCTTGTGTCGAAGTTGCGACAACCGTGGCTAGGGCTAACACGGCTCGGCAATAAAACTAAGCCAGAAAAAAGACTTCAAACGACAATTCAAATGACAACAGCTACCACAGAAAAAATGACATTCACTGACGAAGGATTTCAGTCACTGCTTTCTTCGATCACCGAGCCCGCTTGGTTGACCGATCAGCGGAAAACGGCTTGGAACAATTTCAACGACCTGCCTTGGCCGAGCAACAAGGACGAAGAGTGGATGCGAACCGATATCCGCTTGTTCAAGCTCGACAAGTTCGCGCTTGGTGGGTCTGCAGCTACAGCCGCCTCTGAGAACGTGCTTGCCGACGGTGTCGAAGTTGCTGCCAGTCTCAAGTTTCAAAACGGACAATGCACCGTTGGTCAAACGCTTGATCAAAAGTGGATTGACAAAGGAGTCATCTTTGGCAACTTGGCCGAATTGGCCAACGAGCATGGCGAGCTGATCGAAAAGTACCTCAACAAGCTTGTCGAGCCCAGCATCGATAGGTTCAGCGCACTGCACGCCGCGACCTGGACCAGCGGAACATTCCTCTATGTTCCTCGCAACGTCATCATCGAACAGCCGTTCCACACCTCAGCCGTAATGTCCGACGGTGGCTGCGATTTCGGACATACGCTCGTTGTGATTGAAGAAGGCGGAGAAGCAACGTTGTTGGCCGAGTCAGCCAGCGACGCCCCCGAGTCCAGTGGGCTTCACTGTGGCGCAATCGAAGTCTACGTTGCCGACCGGGCCAACTTGCGATACGTCAATTTGCAGGATTGGAGCCAGAAGGTCTGGCACTTTGCCCATCAAAAATCAACTGTCGGCCGTGACGCGAATCTTCAATGGACCGTCGGAGCGCTTGGCTCGCGACTGGCAAAAGTAAACCAGCACGTTGATTTGACCGGTGAAGGCGCTCAGTCTCACGTCAACGGCGTCATGTTCACCGAGAACAAACAGCATCTCAGTTACCACACACTTCAGCGTCACGTCGCACCACACTGCATCAGCGACTTCCTTTACAAAGCGGCTTTGCAAGACAGTTCCCGCACCGTTTGGCGTGGGATGATTGCAGTCGACAAAGACGCTCAGAAGACTGACGGTTTCCAACGCAACGATAACCTGTTGCTCTCAGCCAAGGCGCGTGCCGATTCAATTCCTGGTTTGGAAATTCTGGCTGACGACGTTCGTTGCACGCACGGCTCGACCAGCGGACGAGTCGATGAAGAGTTGATCTTCTATGCGATGGCTCGTGGATTTACACGCAAAGAAGCAATTCGCGCCATCGTCATCGGTTTCTTCCAACAGGTATTTGATCGCGTTACGATCCCAAGTGTTCGCGATGCGCTCGGCGATGCGATCGCCAGACGTGTCCGCGAGTACGAGTAAGCTCAATCCAGTGAGCGCTTTGTCGCTCACAAAAAAACGTAACAACTGAATCTCGTTTGAGCAGTATCGGGCTTTAGCCGGAATTTCCGCGTAAAGGAGGTACTGCGATCAATTCAGGTTTGACGATTCGCTGGAGCCAAAGAGGCGTCGGTAGGCGCTCAGAGTTAATCTGCACCAAATTTATAGCGTTAGGGCGCCAGCCCTACGGCCCTTACTTTGTAGCGGTGGAGCGCAAGCTCCCCGGTTTTATTCAAGCGGAACCCTGAGCAACCGGAGGGCTCGCGCCCAAACGCTACAATTTTGCAGGCGAAGTAAGGGCCATTGGGCGCCGGCCCTACGGTTTTCCACCCAAACTGACCGGACGGCTTGCGCCGTTTCGCTACTGACGCCAGCGGTTGGGACTACTTGTTTGTGATCGAACTTGCATTTTTGCTACCACAGGCCCGGGATCAATCGCCAGCCAACGTCGTTGCAAAACTTGAGATACTGCGGCGAACTCCGCAGTACTCTTTCTTCCCAGATGATTCTTAGAACGATCGTTGCGAGCGCAAACACCAGAATCGGCCACTTCCATTGAGACGTCATCGCCAGGCAGCAGCAGAGGATCATCACAAGCTCCGAAAAGTAGATCGGGTGCCGGATCAGTCGAAACGGCCCGCGCGTGACCACAGTTCGTAGCGCCGGAAATACGGCAAAGCTTTTCCCCAGGCTGATCAATCCAATCGCTGCTCCCAATCCACCGATTGCAAAAACGGCTTGGGCGTACCCCGGCCACTGGCTTGAAACAGGCGCCAGTTTCATCGCCAAACCGCCGGCGACAAACGAAGGCAAACAGCAGGCCAACGTCAGAGCGTCAGCACGCAGCAGCGATGAGCGACGAAGCAGGAATAGCAGACCGATGACCAAATGTAAGGCTGCAGGAACCAACTGCGGAACTGTCCAGCGGTCCTCGGGCTGGCAAACAGTGCATCGCATCACCGCCCAGCCGACGAACATTAGTGCGGCAAGCGTGTTTTCAATTCGCTCATTGACGACACGACGGTTGTATTGTTGAGCCGCATCAGTCACGTGCAGTTCCTGAAAGAAAAATCTGGTTCGATTCTAAATTAGCTCTCACCGTTGTATCCTCAACCGGTAAGATATCACATCTAAGTCTTCAACTGTTTTCAACGAATAATCCTATATGTCCGAGTTCGTCAAAGTCGCCGTCAAATCCGAGATTTCCGATGGAGCCAAGTTATTGGTCGAAGCCGATGATCGACTGGTGATCCTGTTCCAGGTTGGGGATGATTACTTCTGTATCGACGACGTCTGTACCCATGACGGAGGGACGTTGAGCGACGGCGAGCATGAAGGCTGCGAGATCGAGTGCCCGCGTCATGGGGCAAAATTCGATGTTCGGACGGGCAAAGCGACTTGTATGCCCGCGACTCAGGATACGTTGGCTCACGAAGTAAAAGTCGACGGCGACGATATTATGGTTAAAATTAACGAAGAGTAATTTCACGAAATCAAAATCGCACTGGCCCTGCACCGGTGGCGACTGAAACAGGAAAAGAAGATGGCTGCACTACACGAAGATCATGTCCGCGAAGCACTCAAGCAAGTGATCGACCCGGAGTTGTTTGTCAATATTGTCGATCTTGGTTTGATCTACGTGGTCGATGTTTTGCCGATCGAAGGCCAGGAAGACAAGTACAACGTCAACATTGAGATGACGATGACCAGTCCCATGTGTCCGGCCGGTCCGCAGTTGGTATCAGAAACCAACAAGTATGCCGGTGAGCTTGAGCAGGTCGAAAACGTTGAAGTCAAAGTCGTAATGGATCCACCTTGGACTCAGGACATGATGACCGATGATGCTAGGGATCAGTTGGGTATTTTTTAACGCGTCGTAGTAAGTTCGAGCTGGCGCTTGTCATCCAGTACCCAGAACTGTCACGGCAAGGGGATCTTTTTCAAGCTGATTCTGACGGGGACTTTGACCACTGCGGCTGGAGTCCTGTAGTGCAGGGTGAAATCTTTAGGGTTCTGTTCGAAATAGTATCGAATGATGACCTCCGAATTGGTCTGCCGAACTCCTTCCAACGCCACGTTCTCCATCTTCTGTCCGTCTTTGTTTTCCAAGTGAACCGCGTTGTCGTAAGCCCAACCTTGGTGAGACTCAAGCGCGTTATTTTCTTCGTCAAAACTCAGCCCGACGCTAATGCCCCAGAGGTCTTCGTTCTTCTCGATACCATGGAAAGTAACCGTAGCTCCGGCTTTCAATTGGCTTGCGCCCGACTCCAAGGCGCCAAGATTTCTGAATTTGAAAGTCTCGATCCTTCCCGGCAGAACTGCGTCAACCACTGCATCGAGCGATTTGATCTCTTCGATTTGTCGATCCAGTAATCCGATCGGAATCGAGAACTCAAGCTCAGGAATTTCTCGCTGCACTGTTCCCGACATCACGGCATCTTTGTTGGTGATTTCGATCGGAGCGTCAAACTCGTCTACCGCTTTGATAGTCGAAGCCGGCAAGACGATCGAGATTGGATTCACGCGAGGCTCCCATCGAATTAAAACGTCGATGTTGCAGTAGTTGAGAGCCGGGTTAGTCAAGTTCCGCGACGCGTTAACTCTCGTGACGGCCAAATCGAAAATTCCAGAGGAGTTTCTCGGAACCGCAACGCTCTTTTCTTTCTTCGGCTTAGGCATGTCCGGGTTGGCAGCCGCAATTCTTGCAGCCTCGGTCGGCGTCACGATCAGTTTGCCGGCTTCTCCGCCGTAGGAGTCAACGACCAGTTCACCTTGCTTCATCACCGACGCCAGAGCTTCCCAGAATTCGGCGTCCTCGAGTTTGAGTTCAATCTCCCGATTCCGAAATAGATCCGGCACTCCTTCGGGCAAGCTGACATCGTTGCCGGTTTGTGTTTTGATTTTCTCGAGCGCTTTGGCAACCGAAATTTTGCCGCTGATATTGACCCGGCTGGCTTTGGTGACGGCGGCAACGGCGATTTTTTCTAAGGTCTGCCGGATCCGTCCCAAACGCTCGATGGCTTGGGTTGTCGTTTTTTCATCAGGAGGATCAAGGTAGTCCAGCACTCTGACGCCATGCTGGATCAATTCGGCTTCGGCGGCATCGCGTTTCTTGATCTCAGGAGACTCGAGTTCGCGTTGCAAAAAAGCCACACGCTCGATCAGTTCCATTTCGCTGAGCTGCTTTACTTGTTCCTCTTTCTCTTCTTGTGCGAATGATGCGGTCGTCCCCAGTGATCCTAGAAAACCCCAGATTAACAACAAAAAAAGCACTCGTCTGGCCATCAGCAACATTCAACTCCCCCATGTTTGGATAGACCGCATCTTAACGATTTTTCGATTCAAGGTCTAAGCAATTCAGTCGAGGATTTCAGATCTTTCCTCGGCAAAAACAGTATTTCGTGACGTAGATTTTGTTGCCCCAAAATCTAGAGGTGAATCCCATGTGTCGCGCTTTGCACCCGATGAAGAACTGTACGCCTATCCAACACGCCGGTTTCGTCGGACTGTTTCTGTGTTTCGCCTTGATCTCGAGTGGCATTGCTTTTGCGCAGGAAAAGCAACCAAACATTACGATCAAGATCCACAAGAAGAAGAAAGCCTACGTTGGCAAGCCAATTGTTTGGGATGGCTCTGAGCTGTTGATGCTTCGCCGTGACGGTCGCATCAGTATTTTGCCGCTCGAATCGGAGAAGGACTACAAGCGGGTTGCGAACGGATTTCGGCCTTATACCGCCGCTGAAGTAAAGGCGAGGTTACGCAAAGAGTTCGGGAGCAAATATCAGTTCTCAGCAACTCAGAACTTCGTTGTCGTGCATCCACCGGGTGACTACAACGTTTGGGCGATGCCGTTCCAACGGCTTTACGAAAGGTTCAAGCTTTACTTCTCCTCGCGCGGGTTCCAGATTCATCAGCCGCAATTTCCGATGGTCGCAATCGTCCTGAAGTCACGTGCGGATTTCGATCGGTTTCTGCGAAAGTATCACGACTACGATCCCAATATCATGGGATACTACTCGAAAATCAGTAATCGGATCATCACATACGACCAATCAAACGGCAAAGGAACTAGGGGAAGCGGTTGGTTCTTCAACGCCGATACGATCATCCATGAAGCGACCCATCAGACTGCATTTAACACGGGCGTTCATAGCCGCTACGCTGATAATTCGAGGTGGGTCAGCGAAGGCCTGGCGATGATGTTCGAGTCCCGAGGTGTCAACAACAGCATGCGCTACCACAGTCAAAGCGATCGGATCAACCGCGACCGCTTGATCGCATTGCAGCACTACTGCAAAAAAGACGAGCTCAAGGGAAAGTTGGCTGACATCGTGTTGCGAGACGACTTGTTTCGCAGCGATCCGCAAAAAGCCTACGCGATGGCGTGGGGCGTGACTTTCTTTCTCAGCGAGAAAATGCCCCGCGAATATCAGAAATTTCTCAAAGCCGACGCCAAGCGTTCGAACTTCCGGCAGTTTACATCAAAGCAGCGCGCGACGGCCTTTGCCACAGCATTCGGCTCCGATTTTAAAGGTTTAGAAAAGCGAATGAAGAGCTTCTTTGAGGGACTAAAAGTCCCCGTCAAAAAGCAAGTCAAGTTCTAGATGTAACTCTTCTTCACCGCCCAAACTGCTGCTTGGGTTCGGTCGTTTACGTCGAGTTTGCGCAAAATGTTTTGCACATGCTCTTTGACAGTTTCGACACTAATTCCAAGCGATTTTCCCACTTCTCGATTGCTAAGTCCCATCGAAACATGTCTCAGAACCTGGGTTTCACGGTTGGTCAAGGGACTGCTGTTTTCGATCGGCAACGAGTTTCGCATGCGAGTTCGAGTGCGGACCAAAAGGCTTGATTCTGGAGTCGGTGCACCTGAATGGGCGCTTTTCATTGCCGACAGCAAATCCTCGGTAGATGATGTCTTGACAATAAATTCATGACATCCCAGCGAGGCAGCCCGGGCGATGTTGGTAGGATTGGTGTACGAGCTAAAGACGACCACACTGCACTCATGATCCCCGATACTCTCGAGAGTCCTGAGTGCATCGTGTCCACCGAGACGCACCTCAGTGACTAAGACTGTTGGTTTTAAGTTGCCGATTGATTCTACGATTTTTGACGCGGAATCAACGTAGCCGACAACCTCCATTCCAGCAGATAAAACCAACTTGAGGATCCCTTCACGGACAATCGGATGATCATCCGCGATCAGTATCTTCGCGGGCATGATTTCTGTTTTCGTTCGATTAATTAAATTTCCATTGCCGGACCGCCCGCTCAATGTCTTCTTCAAGTTGTGGTCAAGCAATTATCAGAAAGTACTGGGAGATAACCGTTTACGTGATCGGTTTCATCCCGACCATTTTATGGTCGGCCATCTTTCGCCACGAATTTAACGGATTTTCAGATACTTTCAATTCTCCGGACTCAGGATAATTAGGACGACTGGAAATCAATTCTTAATTCTGAAAAGTAATCACGATTGCATCCTGCGATTGAGTGATGGTGACCTAAATAAACATGTCAGCGGAATGAATCCTCACGTTACAAAATGTGAACGTTCTGACACTGAACGAATTGAACAGCACTATTTAGCACGTGAAATCATTGATGAAGAACAACAATCAGAAACGACAAGTCCTCTTGGTTGATGACGACAAGCACCTTCTTGATTCGATGGGCGGATGGCTGGTCGAACAAGGCTACCAAGTTTCCCTAGCAACAAGCTCCGTTGAAGCCCTAAAAAATCTTAATGAACGTTTTCATGATTTAGCCCTGATCGACCTACGTTTGGGGGGGGAAGACGGGATGGACCTGCTTCGTGAGTGCAAGAGCCATCACCCCAACGTGGTGCCACTTTTGATGACGGGTTACGCTACGGTCGACACTGGAGTCGAAGCCATTCGAGCCGGAGCTTTTGACTTGATGTCAAAGCCTTTGATCGATGACGAGATTCTGATCGCGTTTGACCGCGCGTTGTCGCAGCAACAAGTGATCGAAGAAAACGAACAGCTTAAGACACAACTTGATCAGCGGTTTGGCCGCGACAACATTATCGGTAACGATGCACGAATGCAGAAGACATTCGACATGGTCGACAGCATTGCTGACACCAAAGCAACTGTTCTGATTACTGGAGAGAGTGGAACAGGTAAATCACTTATCGCTCGCTCAATTCACCAGCGTTCCAATCGTCGCAAGGCGCCTTTTGTCGAAGTCGCGTGTGGTGCGTTGCCAGAAAATCTTCTTGAAAGCGAATTGTTCGGTCACGTTGCCGGTTCGTTCACTGGAGCGACAGGAAACAAAGTCGGTAAGTTCAAGCAAGCCGATGGAGGAACGATTTTTCTTGACGAGATCGGAACTGCTTCGGCGAGCCTCCAAGTCAAACTGCTTCGGGTGCTTCAAGAGCTTGAATTTGAACAAGTTGGCGGGACAGAGACTTTCAAAGTCAACACTCGCGTGATTCTCGCGACCAATGAAGATCTTTCACAAGCGGTCGCAGAAGGAAGATTCCGCGAAGACCTTTACTACCGTGTTAACGTGATCAACATCGAACTTCCTTCGCTGAGGCAGCGAACGTCAGACATCCCGATGTTGGCCCAGCATTTTCTCACGAAGGTTTGTGAGGAAGAGAATAAGCAAATCGAGGGTTTTGACCCTAATGCAATGCAAGCCATGCAGGATTACGGCTGGCCAGGAAATGTTCGTGAGCTTCAGAATATCGTTGAGCGAGCAGTATTGCTCGGCGCCGGTCCGCTGTTGAGCTTGCAGGATCTGCCGGCTCACATCACTTCATGTAGTTCGACTACATTGACGATCCCAACAGCCGGGAAACGCCAGACGTTAAAAGAGGCTCTTGAAGGGCCAGAGCGACAGATCATTCTTCAGTGTCTTCGTGAGAACAACTGGAATCGTAACGCGACCGCCGAACAGCTGAGCGTCAATCGAACTACGTTGTACAAGAAGATGAAAAAGCTGGGATTGGAAGATCCCAAGACGGCTGCTGTTCAGGGGTGGTAGATTTATGCAAGCTCGCCGCGCAAGAAAGTGGGGTCTCCAGATTCGAGGCCCCACTCGCTAGCGCCAAAACGCCAAAATGACTCATAAACTCACAGCCTCTTCGAGCCTGTACTTTGATTGACAGGCAGGACGACTATTCCACTAAGCAGATGTAGCTTGCTCGATAATATCGAGACCGACGGCGTCGGACCAAGCTAAAATCAATTTCGAAAACACTGGACCAGGTTCTCCTTTACCTATCTTTGTCTGATCGATGGACGTTATTGGAAGAATGCACATTGGTGTACTCAGCCAGAGGGCTTCGTCAGCGTCCTTGAGTTGGGCTAGAGAAATCGGACGTCGAGTCAGTTGAATGCCGAGCTTGGATCCCAGTTCGGCCGCAAATGCCAATGCAATCGAGGGCAATACATCAGCCTCGGGTGGTGCGATGATCTCATCACCCTTGATCATCACGATGCTCGCCGTGGTTGCCTCGGCGACATTGCCTGCGTAATCCAGCATCAGCGCGCGTGAGCCGGGGGCTCGTTGGCTGGCTTCCAGTTCGGCGAGATAATAGTGCATACGGCTACGGCATTTAAGTTGTTTGGGGATCGAGGCTCCAGAAAGCTCGCGGGTTTGGACCGTCGTCAACTGAATCCCTTGGCTGTATTGCTGGGCCCAGTTGGCAAACGGCAGTTCGAGATTGTAGATCAGAACGGTGGGGGCGTTTTTGGCGGCGCTGCTTGGACGGCTGTTTCCGGGTGTGACGCAGATGCCAAGCGACATATCTGAACCAGGATTCAGATCGGCAAAGTTCTTTTTCGTCAGCTCGTTCGCAATCTGCCCCAGCCGTTCCGGCAACTCGATGCCCGTTAGCTTGAGCCCCTCCCTGAGGCGTTTCAAATGTTCCTCAAGCAAGTGCGGAACGCCGTTGAAGGTGCGCAACTGTTCGGTAACCGTCACTCCCATGGTGAAACCGAAATCCCCAACCGGAATCGCGGCTTGGGCGTACGGGATAAATTCACCGTTCAAGTAGGCAAGCATTTGACCCAACCAATACGCCTTCCTCAACGCGATCTACCACCACGTCGATCAGAGAGTTCTCCTGAGCCTCAGGTGCGCGGACACGAATCTGAGCGTAGCGACACGAAGTCCCCGACGCGATGCCATTTTCGTCAACCTTCTCAACCAACAATTGGAGGCGCTCGCCGACAAGCGTGTCAAAGTACTCTCGTTTGAGCTGGCTTTCGAGATCGAGCAGTACCCTGCCCCGCTCCGATTTAACGGACTTCGGAATTTGATCGGTCATCTCAGCCGCCGGTGTTCCGCGCCGGGAGCTGAACGGGAACATGTGGATCTTGGAAAATCCGATTTGCCGACAAGCATCAAGGGTATCTTCGAAATCCGATTCCGTTTCACCAGGGAATCCGACAATAACGTCAGTGGTGAACGCAGGAAGGCGAAGTTCCGACTTGACCAGTTCGCAGCGATCAATGATGTGTCGACGCGTCCACCGGCGCTTCATGCGTCTGAGGATTCGATCGCTGCCCGATTGCAAACAAACGTGCAGATGCGGGCAGACTTGGGTTGGGTAGGCCTTCATCACGTCGATCAATTCGCGAGTTACTTCGGTGGCTTCGATGCTGGACATTCGCACGCGAACATCAGGAGAGAGTTCACAGATCGCGCTTACCAAATGGGATAAACGCGTCCATTCTGATTTCGGTTTGCCTTTGTTGAAGTCAACGCCGTAGTGACCAAGGTGAATTCCAGTGAGGATGACTTCTCTGAACCCCCGGTCAATCAAGACGCGACATTCGGCCAGCACTTCGTCCATCGAACGGCTGAACATGTCAGGGCGGACTGTGGGGATGATACAATAGCTGCATCGTAGCAAACAACCGTCTTGCACTTTAACGTAGGCGCGGTGCCGATTGTTGAGGCCGGAAATTCCATTGGGAATGTCGACGACTCCGAATCGGCCCAACAGGTCGGGCAGTTCACGCTTGTCGGTAACGACTTCCGATACACCTGGAAGTGCGGCAACGGTTTCTGGTTCTCGGGTCGCGTAACATCCCATCACGACGATTCGGGCATCGGGGTTGTCGCGGTTCATTCGGCGAATGATTTGTCGGCTCTTTGAATCGCCTTCGCCGGTGATGGTGCAAGTGTTGACGATGCACAAGTCGGCGGGTTGTTTGTCTTCGGCTTCAGAATAGCCGATGCTGATCAAGCCTTCGCGAACGAATTGCGTTTCGTATTGGTTGACTTTGCAACCGAGCGTTACTGTTTTAAGTTTCGCGACCAATGTTTTTTCTCAGGTAAAGGCCAGATGTGGCCAAGAATTTCGCTTCGATGAAGTAAATCGAAGGCCCAGTATCGGACTAACCGGCCGGTTTGCCAAGCTCCAAAAAACGGTCGCAGTGGTAAGTTGTATGGCTTAGTCGCTGGTTTCGGGTTCGATGCTAGCCGACATTGAGCCTTCGCATCGATCAATCAAAAAATCGGCGCCAAATGCGTGGATCTGGTCGCGTTTGAGTTCCGCGTGCTCTTTGGTGGTCGTCAGGCAAACGCATCGACCTGCCGAGTCAACTGTCTTGGCCAGCTTGAAACCTTTGCTGAACGTGTGCCCGAATAGCTGCCGCATCATCAGAATCACATACTCGTAAGAATGATCATCGTCGTCCCAAAGGATGACGTGATACCGAGGCTGACGTTTCCTCTTTTTGTCTTTTTGCTTTTCCGGTGTCGTGACGACGGCTGGTTCTGCGACGAGGGTTGAATTTCCTTGATCGGACATGATCTATTCCCTTGCTCTTGATTCGTTCCAAACGAAGACGTTAATTTGACGGAAATTGTAAATCGATACAAGTAAAAATCGAAAAGTATCGTGCGATAAAACCCAGCAACACGGCCAGTATCTAACAGCTTATCCGTGGCCGATCTGGTGAGACAACGCTATATTGTTGCCTCAATACCATTGTAGCTAGAGAGTTGGGCTCAAAACTGTATTTTCCAAGGCTTGCCGATCGTTTCAGGTCGGGACAGCTCAATTTTGCCATTACTTAGCGCTTTACGGAGCCGGATACTGGATTTTGGGCGCCCTGCAGTTCTGCGCAGAATATTTGCTGCATTTCGTCTTTCCTCTAATTTACATCTGGCTGCGGTGGCCGTTTTCGGGATTTCGGAGGATCGAAAAAAGTGAGGAAATCCGATGTCGAATTTTGACGAGTATCTAACTAAAAACCATGACCGATTCGAATCCGATTTATTCGAGTGGTTGCGAATGCCGAGTATCGGGACAGACAGCGCGTATGACAAAGATGTTCGCCAAGCCGCGCAATGGTTGGCCGGCAAGTTTAGTGAACTGGATCTCAAAACCGAACTTATTGAGACATGTGGCCATCCTTTGGTCTACGCGGAATCGCCCAAAATCGAAGGCGCTCCAACGGTTCTTGTTTATGGTCATTACGATGTTCAACCGCCCGATCCGTATGAGTTGTGGGAGACGCCGCCGTTTGAGCCAAGCGTTCGTGACGGCAATGTCTACGCGCGCGGTGCGACCGACGACAAAGGCCAGATGATCACGCATCTGTTTGGCGTCGAAGCATACCTGAAAACCAAGGGCGACCTCCCTGTTCAGGTCAAGTTTCTGATCGAAGGCGAAGAGGAGTCGGGCGGAGCGGGATTGGCGGCGTTTCTGGCTGGTGAATATGACAAAGACGTCCCGGTCAAAGAAAAGCTGGCCGCCGATATCGCGGTGATCAGCGACTGCTCTCAGTATGCTCCCGGGCAGCCGGCGATTACTTACGGACTCAAGGGCATCACTTATTTCCAAGTCAACTTGACCGGTCCCAATCGAGATCTGCATTCGGGATCGTTTGGCGGGACCGTTACCAATCCGGCCAATGCGCTTTGCAAGATGTTGGCGGCTTTGATTGATGACGATGGCCGGGTGCAGATTCCTGGTTTCTACGACAACGTCAACGAGCTTGACCAGCGCGAACGCGAGCAGTTTTCGTCGCTTGGTTTTTCAGACGAAGAGTACCGCAACGAACTGGGCGTTAAGGAACTCGCTGGCGAGAAAGGTTTCACGACGCTTGAACGTCGCTGGGCTCGGCCAACGTTTGATATCAACGGGTTGTGGAGCGGCTATCAGGGCGAAGGGGCCAAGACGGTTTTGCCTGCCAAAGCGTCCGCGAAGTTCAGCTTTCGACTGGTCCCCGATCAGGATCCGCATGAAATCGAAGCGAGTTTGAAAAAGATGCTTGAGGAGCTTTGTCCCCCCGGCATCGAAATGGACTTCGATCCGCATCATGGCGCGCCGGGTTTTGTCCTGTCACTCGATAGCCCGTTCATGAGTGCGGCTGCACGAGCGATTGAACTTGGGTTCGGAACGGCTCCCGTTTTTGTTCGTTCAGGCGGAAGCATCCCTGTCGTCAACCGTTTTACCGAAATGCTGGGCATCGATACTTTGTTGTTGGGTTGGGGGCAGGACGACGATAACCTTCACAGTCCCAACGAGAAATTTTCTCTCGAAGATTTTCACCGTGGAATCAAATCAAGCTGTTGCTTGTGGGATGAAATTGCAAAAATCTAATTGTTGGATTACCTATACGATTTCGAATTAGCAAGCTGTAATCTTGCCCTAATTAAACCGTCTCAAACCGAACCTTCAAAACAAAATTTCAAAATGCTTGACCGAAAATATATTCTCGAAAACGCCGACGCAGTAAAGCAAAACTGCGACAACCGAAACGTAAAGGTCGATGTTGATCGGTTGGTCCAATTGGAGACGGCGCGTCGGGTTAAGCAACAAGAGGTTCAGGATCTCAACACCGAGGCCAATGCGGCATCAAAAAAGATTGGCCAAGCCAAAGATGATGCCCAGCGCGAGCCGCTAAAGGTCGCCGCCCGTCAGCTTAACAAAAACAAAGACGCCGCTCAGGACGAGCATGACAAGTTGGACGCAGAAATCAACGAGCTCCAGCTATTGGTTCCCAATATGGCTCATCCCGATTGCCCCGTCGGTGTGGACGATAAATCAAATCTAGAGTTGGGGCGCGGCAAGCACGCCCCGCGCGAGTTTGATTTCAAGCCGCTTGATCATCTTGAGCTGGGGGAGAAACACGATTGGATTGATTTCGAAGGTGGCTCTCGAACGACCGGAAACGGATTCTATTTTCTCAAAGGCGAAATGGTGTTGCTTGATCTAGCCCTGCAACAATACGCGGTCGCCGAATTGATGAAGCGTGGTTTTACTCCGACCGTGACGCCAGATTTGGCACAGGATTCTGTGCTTGAGGGGATCGGGTTCAACCCCCGCGGACCTGAAACCCAGATCTACAGTATTGAGAACATGAATCTGTCATTGATCGGCACGGCTGAAATTACGCTTGGCGGACTCTACAGTGGCAAGACGGTCATGGACACCGAGTTGCCGATCAAACTATGTGGCATCAGTCATTGTTATCGAACCGAAGCTGGAGCGGCCGGCCGAGCATCACGAGGCCTCTACCGAGTCCACCAGTTCACCAAGATCGAGATGTTTGCCTTTACTTTGCCCGAGCAAAGCGACGCCGTCCACGAGGAGTTGCGCCAGATCGAGTGCGACCTGTTTGATGCAATCGGCGTTCCGTACAGGGTTGTTGATACCGCAACGGGTGACCTGGGAGGGCCGGCGTATCGTAAGTACGACCTCGAGGCTTGGATGCCAGGTCGGGGCGAATCCGGTGAGTGGGGTGAGGTCACCAGTACTTCCAATTGCACCGACTACCAATCGCGTCGGCTTAATATTCGTTACAAGCAAAAAGACAAAAAGGGAACCAATTTTGTCCACACGCTCAACGGAACTGCGTTCGCGCTTAGCCGCGCGTTGATCTCAATTCTGGAGAATCACCAAAACGCCGATGGCAGCGTGACGATCCCTGAGGTCCTGCGATCAATCATGGGAAGAGACGTGATGGGGGCGGCTTAGTCGGCCAGCAGTTCGATTCCGATATGATTAGATTTGTAGGTCGGGCACTCTTGATGCGCCCGACATTTTCTTGAATTGCGAATTATTGATAACCGAGCGTCTCAGTTTTTTGATGTCTGTTTTTTGGCGTTTGTTTGTGGACAGATTTGATGTCTTTTTTTGCCGTTGGGCTCAAT
>CALJOA010000076.1 GCA_937981585.1 uncultured Pirellulaceae bacterium
ACTGGTCGAGTAAGCCAACAGTTGTTCGGTCACCAGAATCCCAATGAGCAAGATCAACAGCAACCGGCTCAGCGAAGAAACAGGCCGTTGTTTCGGCTCCGGATTGAACTGATCCCACTGAACCAATGTCGGCTGCGATGACTCCAGCGCCGCCAACACCTTCTGCGTTGACGCAAGCGCCATGCTGCTCTCGGCTGCATCAACATTCAAGGCGAACCGTTGGACCGACTGGGACGAATCGGTGCGCCGTAGCCACACGTCGTAGATGCCCGGAAGGTCGGTCTCTCTGACGCGCTCGCTGGGAATCAGCTTGCCAACCGTTGCCATCAGCTGATCCGCTGATTGGGAAGAAACGTTGAGTTTCGACTGGCTCACCAATCGGCTTCCATCGCCGCCGTTGGGGATCAAAGCCGTCATGTTGGGCGTGTAGGCGTCCGACGGAACTTCAATCTCGATCGAGTTTCCGACAAGCCGATCTTCATCAGCGAATTTGCCGGCCGCCAAGTAGTCTTGCATCAACAACAGGACCGGAGGAAACGTTGCATTGCGGCTCCAGTTATTCCAAATCGGACCCACCGTCGTCGTGAAAGCAATCACTCGACCGTTACCAAATGAAGTCTCAACGGCCAGAGGCAAATCCTGATCTCCGCGGACCGTCGCTAGAATCTTTACTCTCTCAGGTTGATCTTCATTTGATCCGGACCCGACTGCAACTGTCTCGGACTGCAGCCGCGCGCTCCACTCCACAGGTGGTCGAATGATCCGTTTGATCTGGACCAAATCAAGCAACGAATTCTTGCCGCCCAGCACCGGCGCAAACATAGGGTGCGCACTCGGCGAAATATCTGGCACCCGACCTTCGAGCAGTTCGGGAATGACAAACTGCTTTTCCAACGGAAGCGGAAAAATCCCTTCGCCGTTGCGATAAAGCGAATCGTTGTAAGCGTTGATGTTGGTCCGAGGTCCTAAAAAGAAAGCCACGCCTCCCCCACCAGCAGCAAACGACTCAACGTTGCTGATCGCTGATTCTTCGAGCGAATCCAAATCAAGCAAGAAAATCACGTCGTACTCCGAGAGGACCTCCGGTGAAGTATCGCGGAGGAAATCGGCAGTTCTAAATTCGGGTTCGATTCCAGTCATTCCGCCCGGACTGATCGCCAGTGAAAGAAACGTGCTGTGAAGTTGCTGTGAGTCGTCAACCATCAGCACACGTGCCGAGTTGGTGAACTTAACGCAGCTCAAACGCTCGTTGTCCGCGGCGACTGAATCTTCGGGCAGCGTAGCGAACACAACATGTTCCCCTGGAATGTTAAAGAAAACTGGAAACGCCCGGGTCTCGGATTCACCAGGCGCGATCGATTCAATAAACACAGTAGGAATCTCCCCAAAATCCGGCTGTACTTCAGCGGGCACCGTGTTGTTGGTCGGTTGTGGAAACGCGAGCGAGCCGATTGTGACTTGGATCTTGTCGGCTGTGGAAGCAGAACAGTTCTTGACCGTGACTTCCATCATCAATGGCGTTCCGGCAACTCTTACATTTCCGGCCGGTCCAAGTTCTGTGATCGCCAGATTCGGCTGCTCCGTAGGAGTGCAATTGATCATTTCAATTGCCGCGCCTGATGAATGGATTTCCGCCATCAAGGCCTCGATCTCTGCTGGATTCTCCCAGTCTTTCTCGCGGAAGTCGGAAAGGACATAAACGATCGCATTCTCATTCTCCCGCTGACTGATCAACTGCGCAATCGTTTGCAACGGCTCCCGCAAACCGACCGAAAGACTCGAAACATTGAGCTGGGCTTTGATGTTTTCGATCCGCTGGTCAAACAAATTGTCAACCAATTCGCCGTTGAGATCAGCCAGTTGCCCCATCAACTGCGCATTGGCGTCCGGTGACGAAGCGCCGTCGTCCCCGCTCTGAGCATCAAAATTCTCCGGCCGCGCCATCGAGTAACGCAACACCGAGAACAACTGACTTTGTCGATTTCTCGCGCGCGATCCAATCAGTGACAACGTCGAGCGGGCGCGGTCAAACGCCGAGCCGCCGCTTCCACGATCGCTCATCGAGTAACTATCATCCAGCAGAACATAGTGGTGTGTTGTTCGACCGCCGAGCAGTTTTGAAATCCGGTCTTCGTTACAACCGATCTGGGCCAGCATCAACAGTGCCAGAACCAGCGCCGCGATTCGCGAAAGCAGCAGAAACAGTTGCTTAAGCCAAACCCAGTTACGATTTTTCTTGTGGCTTTTGAGCAAGAACTCCATCGCCGCCCATTTGACGGTTTTGTGCCGCATCAGGTTGATCAAGTGAATCAGGATCGGCAGCAACACCATTGCCGCAATCAGACTTCCCCAAATCGCAGGCGAGCTGGTAAACAGGTTGTCAATCATTACCGACTCCTATTTCTCGCCATCCGGCGACTGAGGACCTCGGCCAGCACCGCGTCGAGCGGATCACTTGTCTTGACCAGCGCATAGTCGATCGCATTTTTGGCGCACTGGCGACGGACGTCATCCAGGAACTCGTTAAGTGCCTCGAGGTAACCGTCCCTCAGCGCCTTGGGGTTGCAGTTGAGCCGTGTTTCAGATTCCATGTCTTCAAATCGCGTCGGCCCGGTGAACGGGAACTCCAGCTCGTCATCGTCCATGACATGAAACACGAGAACGTCATGCCCACGCTGGCGCAGCAACCGAAGCCCCTTCATCGTCGCCTCGACATCACCAAACAAATCCGAGATCACGATCATCATCCCGCGTCGCGGATACGTTTGGGCGGCTTCGATAAAAATGTTGCCCAGATCGGTTTTGTCGCGTGGCTCATTGACGTCGAGGGACTGGATGATCGAGTTAAGCTGTGTTCTTTTCGAAAGCGTCTGGATCTTGGCGCGAACTTTGTCGTCGAACGTCAGGCAACCGACCGCATCCTGATGTTTGAGAATCAAAAATGCCAACGAGGCCGCAATCGTTGCGGCATATTCGTATTTCGTCAGGTGACCATCGCCATAGCCCATGCTGCTCGACACGTCGACGAGCAAGTTGACACGCATGTTGGTGTCTTCTTCGAACTGCTTAATATATAGCCGATCCTGGCGAGCCCAGACTTTCCAATCAACATGGCGAAGATCATCGCCCGGCGCATACTCACGATGCTGCAAGAACTCAACGGACTGACCAAAGTACGGACTGCGATGCATTCCCGAAAGGAATCCTTCCACGATATGCTGGGCCCGTAAATCAAGTCGCGCGATGCGCTTGATTGCTTCAGGATGCAAAAATCTTTTGGAATCTGGCATCGTTGGTCAGTTCGTCTTCTTTGGCTGGTGTTTCGTCGATCAACTGGGCAATGACGTCGTCGGAAGTCACCCCGTCGCTTTGGGCGGCAAAGTTAACGGCCAATCGATGTCGCAGGACAGGTTTGGCGAGTGCGGCGATGTCTTCGGTCGAAACGTGAGTCCGGCCGTACATCAACGCTCGAGTCTTTCCACCGAGAATCAAATATTGAACCGCTCGCGGACCGGCTCCCCAGCCAATACTCTCGGAAACGAAACCGGGAACGCCTTCGGTGCCGATTCGCGTCTGACGAACGATTGATAGAGCGTATCGAACAACATGGTCCGAAACGGGGACGTCGCGGATGATATCCTGTAGACCGGCAATCTCCTCGCCTGAGAGGACGGGCCGGACTTCGTGGTGCCCCCGAGCCGTGGTGCGCCGAGCGATCTCGAATTCGTCTTCGAAATTTGGATACTCGACAAACACCTTGAACATGAACCGATCCTGTTGGGCCTCCGGCAGCGGATAGGTTCCTTCCTGCTCGATCGGGTTCTGAGTCGCCAAAACGAAAAACGGATTGGCAAGCTCATGTCGGACGCGTCCGACGGTCACGGTCCGCTCCTGCATCGCCTCCAATAGTGCGGCTTGAGTTTTGGGTGGCGTTCGGTTGATCTCATCGGCAAGGATGATGTTCGAAAAGATCGGTCCCTCGAGAAAGCGTCGTTCGCGTGCGCCCGTTGATTTGTTCTCTTCAATGATCTCAGTGCCGGTGATGTCGGCTGGCATCAGGTCGGGGGTAAACTGAATTCGCGAGAAGGAGAGATTAAGCGTCTTGGCCAACGTGCTGATCATCAACGTCTTGGCCAGACCCGGAACGCCTTCGAGCAAACAATGCCCACGACTGAACATCGAGATCAAAATCTGCTCGATGACTTCGGATTGACCCACGATGACCTGGGACAATTCACTTTGAATTTGCTCCCGGGCGTTTCTGAGCCGGTCGATCGCGTCCTGTCCAATCGGATTGTCTGTCATTTCGTCGCTCGGTCTATGGATCGGTGTGTTTCCCAGGTTAAGGGACAGACAAGGATAGTGTTCACAGTCGATATTCACCACCACGGAACCCGCGCTTCTGCTCGTGGTGAGTAACGCGGGCTAATGACGATGGATCCTCAGTCGAAAAATCAAAAAACAGCAAGGCCTGCTCAGCATGATCCAGTGTTATCAGTGTAAAGTTCAATTGCTGACAAATCATGGACATGCTTAGGCTATTGCTTGCTATCCCGCTCGGCCTCTAACAGGCGTTTTTCTTCTGCCCGTTTTTTGGACAGAAGCTTCTGCGCCTCAATCGCTTTTTGCAGAACCTGTTTTTGTTTCGCCTTTATCAAATCGGTATCCAACTTGTACAACTCTTTTGCGACGAAGCTTGATGGTATCGAATTTAGCTTGCGAAGATGAGCAACCGGGCGTGGCGGCACATCGTCATCGTGACTCATCTTGAACGTCGCTTGGTACCCGTCGTATTCCAAAATAAGCTGCTGACTTTCAGGATCGTTGGTAAATTTGTAGACCGATTGATAGCCGGGCATCGGCTCGATAAGCGAATTAAAAACCTGCTCACCATTTTCGAGATTGATCCCGATGACTTGAGTTTGCGAGTTAGTCCCAACCGAAGTGTTATTGTTGAATCGTCGCAGGAAAGTGTAAATCGGCGAGTTGAAAGGCGTACCTTGTCCGATCTGCAAATAGTCAAACCGCACATGATTCTTCCACAGGTCTTCACCGGTGTTGCTGTCGACACAAATCAAAGTCCCGAACCAGGTCAACTCCGCATAATTGACGTACAGGAAACCAACATCCAGTTCCTCAATCGAAGTCCGAGTCGGGCAATAACCACGCTTCAAATGGACAAGGTACTTTCCTGATTTGACGGCCACGCCGATCCCGTCAACGTCTTGACGATCCGCACGATCCAGTTTCACAGGAGTCGAGAACGCGACGTTGCCAGTTTGAACATCCAAAAATTGCAAGTCGCCCTCAGGTGGAAGAATGGCAATGCGGTCTTGCCCGATCCGGCAAGCAATTGTGGACCGAATTGCACGGCCTTCAGCTATCGGAACCTGCCTTTCCCAGACCATTTTGCCGCTCAACAGATCGAACAAGCCAAGGGTTCTGATGCGAACGTGGCCCGGTTTCGTTTTGGGCCAAATCTGTTTCCGACCATCTTGAGATTGGGCACGTTTGCTTGCGTCACCGTCGCGTGGTTTCGATTTCACCGATCGCACGTTGGAAACCAGAACGCGAGTTCCGTAGGCCTGCCAAACTGCGCCGGCATCGGCAGGCAGATTTCTGGAGGCGACCAGCCGTCCATCAGCCGGCGAAAAAAAGTTCGCCACGCGCTCGGTTGGATTCCAGGCAACGATGAACTCATCGTTACCCAATAGGACCGAACCGGGAAGTAGGCTGGGCCGCTGCCAAACCTTCTGGCCCGTTCGTGCGTTAACTCCATACAGATGCGGTGCATCGACGTAACAAATCACATCGCTTCTGGCCGGGCTAACAAAGACCCGTTTCTCGTATCCGCGAGAAGTTGATCGGAGTTCAACCTCGCCCCACGAATCCGATACAGCACCGATCGAATGATCTCGCTCGCCGTCGGGAAGCCCTTTGTACCAGAGAACTGGGTCTTGACCTGATTCAAGTTTGGTCAAGTCAAAAACGAACATCTCGCGAGCGATATCGACTAACGCCAAATCATTTTTGATCGAAACCCGACCGTTGGTGAACTGGTTGTAGCCGTCGATCTCCTCCTGCTGTTCCTGTCGCGCCACAAACTTGTGAATCTGCTTCCCATTGGCGTCGTATATTAGGAACTCACCGGTCTGGTGAAAAAAACGAAACTGAAACGCCTTGTATTTTTCCACATCGGTGGTTTGCAAGACGACGTGATTCGGGGACAGTGCGTTCGCAGTGGCAACGGAACCCGATTTCGTTTCGACTTGGTTGAACCTCGGTGTCGGCACCGGGGTTTTCATTTCTAGCAGCGGTTGGGCCCGTTCTTTAACCGAAGACGCGAACTGAGTGCCCGTCATTTCACCCGACACAATTAGCTCGCCAAATCGGGAATCAATCCGCTCGGCGACCGCCACAGCGCGAGCCGCCAGGCCAGAGTCAAGCCAATGCTCGGCGAGCAAAGCCATCGACTGAGCGGCAAATTGCTTAGCAGTTGTTGACTCGCTCGTCTCAAATGAAGCCAGCAAATCGTTGGCCTGGTAATGGTTGCCGTCAGCGACAAGCTCCGTCAAAACCTTGAATCGAATCTCAGGATCAACCATCTCCAATGGAAAAGTTTGCAGCAAACGATACGTTTGAAGCGATTTCGATTCGGCGAGCCCTCCTGCGTTTGCAATGGCCAGCTTCGTCGCAATCTCGTTGATCCATTTGATCAGCTTGGATTTCTGCTCGTCTCCGGATTGGCGATGGATCAAAGAAATTCGTGAGGCGATCCAGCGATCGAGCCGAACTGAAACTTTTTCATCAAGCGAACCATGCGCATCATTTCGAAGCGTTACCAATTCAGACAGCTTCGCCTGTTGAGGTTCTATCGAATCATATTTCTTAGCCGAAACCTCAATGAACTCATTTCGCAGATTCTTGATCTGATCCAACGGCTCGAGCAGACCGAACAATTCCTTAGCTGAGGCTTCATATTTCTCACCGCGAATCAATCCACCGACCTTGGCCGTGAGGTATTCATACTTTCGATTTTCTATCAGGGCATCTTCATACTCTTGGGCCAACTGCAAACCGAAATCAAAATCAGATTCCATCATTCGCAGAATCAGATCGAGCAGCAAACTCTCATACTTTCGGTTGGGCGTTTGCTTGTACGCAGAGGCGATCGATTCAATTGCGCCGCCCAGATCACCGTCTTGAAGTTGCAACTGCGCCTGAATTGCGAGTTGATCGTGGGAAAGCTCCCCTTTGCTCACCGCCGACTCAATCAATTCGCGATTGGGCTCGTCTTGGGGATAGCTCGAGAGCCGATCGACTCCGTGAGAAATTACGTCGCCTTGGTGACACACAAGATTGCCCAGCACGCGTTCGGTCCGTACGGCTTTGACCAGTTTTCCAGTCTTCAGATCAACTCGTACCACGTGCCTCGAAGTCGTCGGGAAAAAGTAGCAACCACGATTGGCGTATCCTCGACCTGATGGTTTACCAAATTTCCCCAACTCGAATTTCCAAACCGGGTTGCCTGTTTCCAAACTGATCGCGCGGACATTGGTTTCGGCTTGGAGAATCGTCAAACCGTTTTCGACGCACGCGACAAACAACGCGTCGCCGCGAGGCGATTTGGAAGTCGCACCCGTTGAAGGCTGGTAGCCCGGAAACCCGCTTTGAAGATCGACGCAGACTAGATCCTGCGAGTCGACCGGAGTGAACAGCACCTTCCCGTCCGCGATCGTGATCGCCGAGTCGCGCCAAAGCCCCGCCAGCGGGTCGAAGTTCGAAAGCCGACCCGGTGAGATCGGCTGGACTTCCTTTTTCCCAGGTGCAGTGTATTGATAGCCCCACAGCAAAGATCGGGTCGAAATGTCAACGCTTACCAGAGCCCCGGTCCCGGTGGAGCATACAACGATTCCATCAGCGAATGACGGAGTCGCGCCGGCCAAGCGCCGATGACGATCACGTTCCAGTGAGAGGCTGGTTTGAGTCGTACCTAATCGCCGCGACCAATTCAATTTCCCAGTTTTTGCATCCAGTACGACCAGCAGGACCTCGCTTTCGTTGCGGCAAACCGCAAACAATTCGCCTCCCATTGGCAATGGAGCGCCAAGAAAAAGCGACTTGGCCAACTTTGGTTCATCAAGCCCCGTTGCCCCGCCGACTTCCCAAACAAACGCACCCTCTCTTTCGATGTCAACAGCGATCAACTCATTGTACCTTCGCTGGAGAAACGGTTCGGCCTTCGCCGTTGCCCCAGCAGCGGCATCAGCAGAAAAACCAGGCTCGGGAACAACGAAGATTCGTTGGCCATCGCTGCTGGCTTGCCCGTAAATAGAATCCAGCCACATCCGCTCAGTCATCGCTTCCTTGGGTATCGCCTTTGGTTTTTCATCGAGCTCAATCGAATTCACGTTGGCAGTGAAATCGGCGGGTGGGAAAACCCAAACTCGTTTGCCTGTCTTGAAGTCCACACCGATCATCCGATCGAACGCGCGCATGATAATCGTGTTACCGACTGCAAGCGGCTGGACCGAAGGAATCGGAGCCGATTTGAGATAGATCAAATCCCTTTGACGCTTTATGGCCGAGTCCTCAAAATCCGGGTCGTTGAGCGTCACCGTCGACCATCGTGGAGTGATCAACGGAAACCCAGTTCCACTCCTGGCATTTCGCTGTGGATTGCCGCCAGACATGACCCATTGATTCACCATTTCGATATCCCGAAGCGGAGAGTCTCCGATCAACTGCTGGAGCCAGCCAAGTGCATCTTCACCGTCATCGAACAAATTAACAGGCCGGCCCATAAACTCGATTGAATTGTTGCTGTTCATCTTCTTGAGTTCTTTGAGCGCTTCAACTGCACGACTTGACGAGCCCCCTAACATCCAACACGTCGCCAGTAGAACGGAGGCTTCTGGATCGTGAATAGCTCGTCCTTCAGCCGATCCTGTGATCCTCGCAAAACAGTTAGCCGCCGCGATCGGTCGGCCTTCGTCGAGGTGATAATGGCCAAGCAACATTGCGGCATCAAAACCCGCATCGGTAAAAAAGAACCGTTGCATGACTTGCGACACGCCGTTGAAGTCCTCTTCTTGGATCGCTTTCTCAAGCATCTGTTTGGCTTGAACACCGTACCGAAGCCGATACAGGTCTCGATCTTTTCTCGGTAGCGAACCAAGAATTCCCTGCGCTCGCAATCTCAGGCTTGTCGAAAGCCCTTCAACCGAGGACGTCACTGGTACGAGGTAGTCTTCGCTCGTGGAATCGCTCAGTACTTCGCCCAGCAACGAAACCGCGCGGGTAATTTCCTTTTCCCGGATCGCTCGATCGGCTCGCAACAATGGCCGAAGCACCTCACGCGGGGTCGGGATGAAGACGGATTGCTCGTTCTGAACCAAGGTATCCCGCAGCGAACGCTCGATCTCATCGTCAAGTTTGTCATCGGCGTTATCACCCAGCACGATCTGAGCAAACGCACATCTCGACCAAGGATCAGCAAAGCCCGTTAGCACCAAGTTCAGTGAAAGCCAAGCGAACACAATTCGCAACAACAAAGAGCTCAAACGCGAAGGATGTTTGACCAATCGCTGTTCCGGTTGACAACTCCATCGGTTCATAGTTCCTGCTTCGTTTTAATAGCCGCTTTGGGCGTTTGGGCAATAGCCCCGATTGCACTTACTTTAGATGCGAAAGCTCCTGAGATGGTAACCCGACGCGTGAGCGAGGGCGAAGCTAAAATTGAGTTCGCCCTCGCTAGCGCATCGGGTTTCCATTGCGTTTTCCTGCTGGCTGGTTAATACGCGCGAACAAACGGCGCGGTCGCCGAAAATAAGTAATGTTGACCACTCCAAATCCAGCGACAAAAAGTTCAAAATGACACCACACAACAATCAGCATACCGATGTCGCGTTGAAAACAAAATGGCCAAGAACAGACCGAGCAATTCAAAAAAAAAATCGAAACGGAAAAACGCCGATGATCTCGAGCGGGTAATCGCCCATCTCGATACGCTTTATGAACAAGGGCTTGATTGCGTTCATCCTGACACCGGAATCACCGTCACAGACGGCGAGTACGATGGACTGCGGCGGGACTTGAAGGAATTGCGCCCAGATTCAAAGCTCTTTGATTCCGCGACTGCTTCGGAGTTGGTCAGCCAAGCGCTCAAAGTCGTTCACGATCCACCGATGACGTCGATTGAAAAAGCAAGCCACGAAGACATCGCGACCCAAGAAGAGCAGTTATTCAAGTGGCTTGGCAAGGGCGTCGCAGTTGCCAGTCAAAAAGTACTCGACGGAAAACACAATACCGCCAAAGGTAAAACCTACAAAAACGAACCGGTCACCTATCCCAAAGACTACTTCTATCAGGCTTATAAACTCGACGGCGTCGCAATCGCGATCTATTACGAGAACGGCAAACTGGCGAGGGCAGGGCTTCGGCCGCGTGATGGGATCAACGGAGAAGCCGTCACCGATCAGGTCAAGTTCGTTTCGGGAGTTCCGGAGAAACTGCCAAAGAAAATCACCTGCTCAATTCGAGGTGAGTTGATCTGTAAGTTGTCTGATTTTGAAACCGTGCAAAAGGAGCTTGCTGATTCCGGAGAGAAACTTCGAGCCAATCCTCGCAATCATACCGCTGGCGGAATTCGTCAATTCAAGAACCCCGAGAAAACAAAATCAAAACGTTTGAGCTTTGTCGCTTACAGCATCGAGTCGCTTGACAACCCGCCCTACAAAACTGAAATCGAACGCTACAAATTTTGCAACGACGTTCTCGGTGTTCCCTACATAGAGGCCAAGCCGTTTAGGTTCGAGGACCTTCAAAAGATGGAGGATGGGATTCCCAAACTCGATTTCGAAGTCGACGGGGTCATCATTGGCGTCAATAACCTCGAGGACCACGAACAGCTTGGTCGTCACGGCGACCCGCGCACCGGAAACCCAAAAGGAAAGATCGCCTGGAAGTTTCGCGAGGAAGAGGCGACTCCGGTGATCAAGGAAATAGAGTGGCAAACCGGTCGAACTGGAAAACTGACCAGCGTTGCGATCTTTGACGCAGTTCGACTGGCGGGCACCAACGTCTCACGAGCGACGCTTCATAACGCGGGCTTCATGGAGCGAAATCAAATCACGATCGGTTCCAAAATCGCAGTCAGAAAAGCCGGAAAGATCATTCCGAAGGTCACAAGCGTGATCAGCGGAGAAGGGAAACCCGATTTTCCGAGTGAGTGTCCGTCATGCAAGTCGGCAACCAAACTTCAGGAAGGCACCGGTGAAATGCTGGAGCTGATTTGCGAGAACTCTGATTGTCCGGCGCAGAATATCAGTTCGCTTTGTCACTACCTTGCGACCGTTGGCGTGCTTGGGCTTGGTGAAAGTCGCGTTACTCAACTCGTCGAAGGCGAAGCCGTCACGATCCCGGCTGACTTTTATCGCTTGGACGTGGAACGCGCGATGGAAACAGGACTGACCGTTCGACAATCGACGCTCGCCGTGGCCGCGATTCAAATGATCCCTGCTCCCGACAAGATGGAAACTGATGCGCTCGACAAAGCGATCGAGACTGCGAGGAAGAACAAGAAAGCCATTCCGCTGTGGCAAGTTTTTGCGTCCTTCGGGATCGGGGCGGCAGGCAAGTCAGCCGGCAAGGCGTTATCGGCTCACTTTGGTTCGATGAAGAAAATTCGCAGCGCCTCGATTGAAGAATTGGAAGCCGTCGAAGACATCGGGGCAATCACGGCCCAGGCCATTCACAGCTACATGCAGGAGAATTCGCGGCAGATTGACGCGCTACTGGAGTTTGTCGAGCCGGAAGTCCCCAAATCGGGCGGTTCACTTGACGGGTTGGTGTTCTGCTTTAGTGGCGGATTCCCCGACGGCAAGAAGCATTGGGAAAAAGAAGTCGAACTTCGCGGTGGCAAGTGTTCCAGTAGCGTTTCGAAGAAGACGAACTACCTCGTCGCTGGTCCCGGATCGGGATCGAAATCCGAAAAGGCAGCCAAGCTCGAGATTCCAATCATCTCAACGGACGAGTTGCTGGAACTATTTTAGGTGCGGTCAAGGATTGGACCGGTTTGCGACAATGCTTTACCGCTGAACTATAGGATTGGTTAGCTCTTTTGGCTTCAATCTTTGCCTTCAATCTTTGCCTCGAATCTTTTCCATAACGCTCCAAACCTGGTGATGAAATCCTAGCTCGAAACGCAGCAGAATTGGTTACAAGATTCAAGCTATAAAACTAAGATGAGCAGCAATGTCGAGCCGAAGGCCAGAGGCCTATTTACTTAGAAAGAAGAATGGTGCACAAACCTTCCATCGTTGCCAAAGTTTACCTTTGGATTTGTGTTTTGACGTTTCTTGGCCTGGGAGTCGTCTTTTTGTCCAATCCGACGTTGCTTAGCAAAGTGGATATCGAGCTTAATACTCCCACGGCGCTGGCAGACGTTCGTGCCGACTACGGCGGCTGTATTTTTGGGCTTGGATGTTTCTTGGGATGGTGTGCGATTCGTGAAAGCCGAATCAGAACCGGACTGCTGTGCACTGGATTGGTGTTTACAGGATACGCTCTTGGCCGGTTGGTTTCGCTGATGATTGACGGCCAACCCAAAAATGTCATTTTCTATTTGCTGGCAATCGAAGCCGCTGGAGCATTGTTAGCGTTTGGAGCAATGATGCTACGAGTTAAAGACTTGGATTTGAAAAGCGATTAGTGCTTTGCTACAGCTTTATTTTAAGATGAGCCGTTTTGGCGATGGCCACGGCTGATGGCGTTTCAACTGTGGCTAAACGGTCGAACAATCTTGCTGAGGACTAAGCCCTTCTCGCTTGGTCGTCAAAACCTACTTTTTTGAATTGGAACAGAGATGAGTGAAGGAAGTTACGTTGTCGTTGGCGGCAGCAAAGGAATGGGATTGGGAATCGTCAGGCGACTTGTCGAAGCCGGTGAGACCGTTGTCGTGCTCAGCCGTACTGCTGATGAATTGGTTGGTTTGACTGGTGTCACACATGTTGAGATCGACCTTTTAAATGATGACGTTGCGGCTGAGTCGCTTCCCGAAAAAATTAAAGGCTTGGCTTACTGCCCGGGATCGCTGAACCTGAAAATGTTTCGTTCACTCAAGCCCGACGTCTTTCGATCGGACTTCGAAATTAATGTCGTCGGCGCCGTCAAAGTCATCCAGGCCGCGATGGGAGGATTGAAGGCCGCCGGGAACTCCAGCATTCTGATGTTCAGCACCGTCGCGGTCGGCCAAGGCATGGCGGCTCACGCATCGATCGCGGCATCAAAGGGGGCGATCGAAGGCTTGACACGCTCGCTGGCCAGTGAGCTGGCTCCAAAGGTGAGGGTGAACTGTATCGCACCGGCTTTGACTGACACGCCACTAACTGCGCGATTTTTTGCTTCTGAGGAAAAGGTCGCGGCTATGGGCGAGAAGTATCCGTTGAAACGAACCGGAACAGTCGAAGACCTTGCAGCGATGGCCGTGTTTCTGCTCAGCAACAAGACTTCGTGGGTTACAGGACAAGTGATCGGCGTTGATGGTGGCATGTCAGCGGTAAGATAACGTTATCCGCAGCGGGCAACCGAACGGATTTGCGATGTCCTGGCTTTATTGAAAAATTTTTCATTTTTGTTGGTAGATTCGCCATTTAAACCAATCTTCTTCAAGCAGGTTGTTTGCAAAAGTCTCCACTAAAAGTGGCGGTTTCATTGAACAGGCTACACTGTCACGTTAAACTTGACGAATCTTAAATCGTTGTCTGTGGATCGGTTTGGCAAGCGGCGTTGCTGTTTGCCTGACCCTCATGTGAACCCCACCAAAGGAGATCTAGGTGAGCAACCTAAACGAAAACAAAACCGAATCGAACGGCGCTTCGACTCGACGAGAATTTCTCAAAGACAGTTCCAAGATTGCTGCGGCTGGTGCAGCGGGGGCCGTTATCGCACCTAATCTTTCGCTCGCCCGCTCAGCCCACGCTTTTGGAAGCGACACGATCAAGATTGGTTTGGTTGGATGCGGTGGACGTGGAACCGGTGCCTCGATCCAAGCCATGAACACGACCAGCGGGAACGTTGAGTTGGTCGCGATGGCTGATGCGTTCCAAAACCGTTTGGACAAGTCTCTCAGGACCTGTCAGAACAACCACAAGGACAAAGTTCGCGTTCCTAAAGAGAAACAATTTGTCGGCACTGACGCTTACGAGAAAGTTCTCGAGTCAGACGCGCAGTTGGTGATCCTGGCAACGCCACCTGGATTCCGTCCTTTGCATTTTGAAAAAGCGATCAACGCTGGCAAGCACGTTTTCATGGAAAAGCCGGTAGGCGTTGACGCTCCGGGAATCCGCCGCGTGCTTCGAGCCAACGAAGTCGCCAAGCAAAAAGGATTGGCGGTTCAAGTCGGTCTGCAACGTCGCCACGAGCGAGCTTATCGCGAAACGATGGAACAGCTTCACAGCGGTTTGATCGGGGACCTGATTCATACTCGCGTTTACTGGAACGGTGGCGGAGTCTGGACTCGGCCACGCGCAGAAGGCGAAACGGAATTGCAGTATCAAATGAAAAACTGGTACTACTTTAACTGGATTTGCGGTGACCACATCGTTGAGCAGCACATTCACAACCTGGATGTTGCGAACTGGTTGATGAACGATTACCCAGTCAAGGCTCAAGGCATGGGCGGGCGTCAAGTTCGAACAGGCAAGGACACTGGTCAAATCTTCGATCACCACGCCGTCGAGTTCACTTACGCCAATGGACATCGTTTGCTTAGCCACTGCCGCCACCAAAGAGAATGCTGGAACTCAGTCTCCGAGCACACTCATGGTACCAAGGGTTACGCCGATATCAGTAAGGGCGAAATCTTCGATAACAATGGCAAGTCTATTTTCAAGTGTAAAGAAGGCGAAGGCCAGCGTGGTGGTCACCAGCAGGAACACCACGACTTGTTTGCCGACCTTCGTGATGGCAAGATTCCCAACGAGGGTGAATACGGTGCCAAGTCAACGTTCACTGCGATTTTTGGACGCATGGCGACTTACTCTGGAAAAGAGCTTAAGTGGGACGATGCTCTCAACTCAAACATTTCGCTTTGCGATGTCGATGTGTTGAAAAATATGGCTGAAGACCCCGCTCCAGTTAATCCTGATGAAGATGGCAACTATCCGATTCCTGTTCCCGGAACTGGTTACAAAGACGTTGTCGATTGGGAGATCGGCGGACAGAAGAAGAAAAAGAAGAAGAAAAAGAAGAAGACTCCAAAACCTGCATAGGTTTGAGATGGTTCCCGCGATTCAAGAGACGCCTGATTAGGGCGTCTCTTTTTTTGTGATCATTCTAGTCTCCCAAAATCCTACGAAAATAACTTCCAGCGCCATCTGGCTCTGCGACTTTTTGTTGCTTAATCGCATTGTGCCGTGCCTAACATTCTGATATAGACTGAAACAATCCACGTTCCTGAGGACAGAAATTTGCGTGCTAGGGACAGCGATTAGCTTGGCAAAACGGAGTTGAGATCCAAGTCCAGTTATTTTAGGGAACGGAATGACAAATAGAATTGACGCGAACGCTTGGTCGTATTTCGAAGATAGCAAAGGGAATTTGCTCAGATCCAAAACCGGTGCGATTGGTGTCGAAACTGAAGTTTTCATGGTATTGTTAGACGCTTGGGTGCCGACCAAATATCAGGTTCACCCGCCAGAGTTACATGGTCGGTTTACCAGCGATGAAACCATGGAACCTGTATGAATGACCGCACAGGCTTCGAATCTTCAAAGTGAATTGCCACCTGGAGAGTTTGGCCAGTTCGTAAGATTCCGGTGGCAATAAGCAACCAAGTCATGGATAAGCCAATGAGTCACTCTTTTTTTGCGAGAATCCACCCCTTTGCTCGCCTTCTTATCGCTGTCTTGTTCGTCTTGCTAACGAGTGCCGATTGGCTCGTTGCGCAAGAAAAACGGCAGGCGGATCAAATTGAAAATGTTGCGATCTGGCCAGATCTTGCCCCCGGAGAAACCAGCCGTCACACAGGTGACACACTTCCAATGCGGGCGCAAGACAAGCCTCCGATAACGCGAGTTAAGAACGTGCGCCTGCCGACGATTGATGTTTTTCCAGCTGCCGACCCCAACGGTGTTGGCGTGGTAATTCTCCCTGGTGGTGGGTTCGGCAGGATTGTGCCCGACCTCGAAGGCTCCGAACCCGCAGAAATTCTCAACAAGCACGGCATCTCGGCGTTCGTCCTCAATTATCGAACCAAGCTCGACAAAAAAGATCCGGGTTGGACGCGTCCACTTCAGGACTCGCAGCGCGCGATGGCTTGGCTGCGAAAGAATGCCGACCGCTACAAACTTGACCAGGAAAAGATCGGTTTGCTTGGGTTTTCAGCCGGCGGGCAAGTCGTCGCTCGACATCTGACTGACAAACAGGTTTTGGCCTATCCCAAGATCGACGAAGTCGATGACACCAGTCACCGAGCCGATTTTTCGATTTTGATTTATCCCTGGAACATGTACGACGCAAAAAAAGACAGTTTGATCGCAGCGCTCGAAGTCCAAAACGATGCTCCACCAACGTTCATCGTCCACACTAGCGATGACCGTTCGAGTTCGCTGGGCGCGGTTCTGTTTTACGCTGGGCTAAAAAAAGCGGGAGTCGAATCCGAACTGCATGTTTACGCCAATGGTGGTCATGGCTATGGCGTTCGAGCCAAACCCAATTCCAATATTGGAACATGGTCTGCCCGGATGGAGGACTGGCTTAAGACCAGAGGTTTGAGCAATCAAAAGTAAGTAAGCCTGTCCGGAGTTCAACGGCGGGGAGAACCGCGTCGGCATTCTTAGATAGCCTCTACTCCAAATCTCCACGAACATTGATATCGGTAACCGTGTAATTCTCGATGTACCACTTCTTCCACAACACCGGATCGTAACCAAAATCTTCGCCGCCGCTGATTTTGCTCAGCGCACCGAGCGTTTGTTGATTCTGGTAGACACGCTTCACGGGTTTGCCGGAACCGCCGGTCGAAAATCCTTGTAGGTCGCCGTTGCCATTGAAGCTGGATGTCATTCGGTTGGGATCCTCGCCCGGGGCGACAACGTGAGTGGTGGAAAGGACACCCACAAGTGGCAAAATCGAATGTTGGTCATTGACTTCGCCGACGTTGAATGCGGCGCGTTGTAAGATCCCGTTAGGGTACTTGTTGGGGTCAAAGTAGCGAGCTAGGTGACTGGCCACGAAACTAGGGTTGAAGTGATCCTGGAGAAGCAGATCCAAGGCGCGGTCTCTGTTGGCACTGTCCTCAACTGAAAAGAATACCAACGCCTGAGCTGCTCCACTTGAGGGGGCTTTTCCGAGCGCTTCAACATAAAGGCCACGGACTTCCGAGTTCTTTTCCTTCTTGGCCGCTTCGAAAATCATCGGAACTGCCAGTGGATCGCAGATCGAAAACAGCTCATTGGCCAGTTGCGCTTTTGACGTCTTGCCAACACGGAGCTTTCCTCTCCAAGTATTGAACCTCGACTTCCGGTCTCCCATCGCCGAGTTTTTTGTAGCCGAGTACTGGTCGACGTCGCCTTGAAGTGTTGGAACCCAAGCCCTCCCCTGAGAGCGGTAGCCAAGCGACGTCCAATAAAGCGTTTCCGGGACCCAGCGGTCCTGATCTTCAAGGTAGGTGTAGTCGAGCCGATGGCGAGCTCGTGTGTCATTGGGGTCCAATCGCATGATTCTGTTGAGATGGAACTCGATCTGGTCCTTGTAGCGGAATGCTCCTGATTTCTGTTTCTCGCACCAATCGACGGCACTCCAATGATCCTCTGGAATGTCTTCCATGATCTTGATCTTGTTGTTGTAGATCTCGTCGTCTGTATCAACGACATGTACTGAATCGACAAACCGGTTGTCCAGTTTCAAAGTGCTCCCAGTTGTCGTCTTGACGACTACGAACGCCCGCCCGTCTTCGTCTTTGCCTTTTTTAATGATCTCACCGCCAATCCGCACACCGGAGCGAAGTTTGACGCTGTCATGAATCTTGATCGCCTCGCGGTCGAAAGGAATGACTTGGGCCACGAGAAACGTCGGAACAGAAAAAAGAACGCAGGCACAAATTGCAAATGAGTACGTCAATAGGAACGCTTTTCGGATCGAGTTGCAGTCTCGGTATGTCATCTCGTTCTCCCTCGAAATGTTGGATTTGAACATCCAGCTTTACCCCTCACCCTTCAGTTCATTTCACGGCTTTTGATGGCGTCGGCAACTAAAACTTAACACCGCTCAGCTAGGTTAGGGGCAGGCACTCATTTTACTCAAACGGATACTTGGTTGGCAAAGATCGCCTACTGGCTGATTCGCACCAATCAGTGGATTGGCTGGGATTTGATTTTACGTTGCCGATAGTAAAAATTATCGGCAGCGTCGACTTAGCCGTCCCGTTTTGAACTGAAAATACGGATTTGTATGCCAAATTGCAGTTCAATCACTTGCGCAGCATCTTTGAAATGCGTTTGCGGGTAAAATGGACGCAACGCTCTGGCGGCCGAAGATTGAAGCTTTCTTGGCGCATCGCCAGCGAGTTGAATAGGACTTTTTAAAAGACATTTGGGAACCAACCGGGAAACTTGATGGCTAAGATCAGTCAAAGCCAGATGGCGAAGCTCTTTAACCGTCTGGCAACTTCTTATACCGCCGGCCTCGATATCCGATCGGCCTATCAGCGTGAAACGGAGATTGGCAGCCCGTCGTACCGGATCAATGCCAGAGAGGTTTGCAAGGGACTCAAGGCTGGAAAGCCCCTTGCCGAATCGATGGCTTTGACAGACGGATACTTTCCTGAGTTGGCGCTCTCGGTTGTCAAAGCCGGCGAAGCCGGGGGGCGGCTGGAGGAATCGTTTTCTCGGCTGGGTAAGCACTACGACAACCTCGTCAAGTTTCGAAATAACTTTTTGGCCGCAATCGCCTGGCCTGCGTTCGAGCTGGTGTTTGCGATTCTCCTGATCGGCGGCTTGATGGCGATTTGCGATTCGGTTTTTCGAACAATGGAAAAGGAACCAGTCAACTGGTTGCTAATGGGAAGCACGATGGGCAACGTGATTGCCTATTTCGTTCTGGTGCTACTTTTCTTTATCGCTCTTGCGATTTTGGTGATGGGCACGGCCCGGGGTTGGTTTGGGACGTTGCCAATGCGGCTGGCGATGCGAATACCTTTGATAGGTAAAACCGTTATCGCGTTGGCGATGTCGCGGTTTGCCTGGACGTTGTCCGTCGCCGAGAACGCGGGGATGAGTGCGATCGAATCGGCCGATCTGGCTCTGCGTGCAACCGACAACTTTTTTTATGATCGACTTCGACCAAACGTTGCAAAGAAGATTAGATCGGGCGAATCGTTTTATCGGGCGTTCAAATCAACCGACTCCATTCCCGAAGACGTCCTGATCTACATCGACAATGGTGAAACTGCCGGGCAACTTTCTGAAACGATGATCCGTTGCTCAGAAGAACTTCAGCAGCGGGCCGAGCGGAATTTGAAGGCAATTGGAACGATCGGATTTATCTTGATGCTGCTCATGGCGGCGGGTTTGGTGTTGTTGATCGTGGTTTTCGCAATGTCAGGTTACATCGGAATCCTCAACGACTTGTCCAAGCCCGGTGCATTTCGGTAAAGTGTTGACAAACAATCTAATTCAACCCATTCGATCCTATGAGCAAACCGAAGACTGTCAAACCGTATACCGTTGAGCCAGGCGAAAGAATCAAGCTCAAGGACATTCCGACGACCGTCAAGGATCCCGGGTACAACAAAAAGTCAGCTTATAAAAAGATCGCCAGTAACGCGGTTGTCATGGCCGACCTTGCCAAAAAACTCTACGCCGAAAACAGGCGGTCGATTCTGCTGGTGTTGCAAGGAATGGACACAGCGGGCAAAGACGGTACCATTCGCTCGGTCATGTCTGGCATGAATCCGACGAGCTGCCAAGTCGTATCGTTCAAGCGACCTTCAGAAGAAGAGTTGGACCATGACTTTCTTTGGCGTTGTCACAAGCAAGTACCACGGCGGGGTAATATCGGCATCTTCAACCGCTCGCACTACGAAGACGTCTTGGTCGTGCGGGTTCATTCGATCGTTCCCGAGTCGCAATGGAAAAAGCGTTATGAATTGATCAACGACTTTGAAAAGTTACTTGATTCGACGGAGACAAAAATAGTCAAGTGCTTTCTCCACATCAGCAAGGAAACGCAGCGCCAACGATTGCAAGCTCGGCTTGACGATCCAGCCAAACACTGGAAGTTCAACATGGGCGACCTTGATGAGCGAAAGTTGTGGGACGACTATCAAAAGGCTTATGAAGCCTGCCTGGAAAAGTGCAGCTCTGAGTTGGCTCCGTGGCACATCATTCCGTCTGATAGAAAGTGGTGCCGCAATTTAATCGTCAGTGAATTGTTAAAGAAGACGCTTGAAGATTTGGATCCCCATTATCCCGAGCCAGAATCAGATTACGCCGGTGTCGTTGTGGAATAGACGGCGGATCCCAGATTGCCATTGGTTGAACAAGATAAATTCAACCCTCATTGGAGGGGCATCACGAATGCGTCAACGAAGTTAATTCAGCTGCCAAATCCTAGCAATCGTTTTATGCTTTGCATTTGCCGTAGTTTCAAAAAAATATGGCTTCAAATTTAATTTGGCGACTGTTTTTCGGGTAATGACATTCGTAAAAATAGGTCTGACAAAACATACGGATACCACAGAAAAACCAAGGTTCGGAAATGCCAGTTGAAAATCGTTCTCACCCCGAAATAATTAACTCAGACGGATTGAAGGCTCGGGTAGTTACTCGGACGCCACTGTTGGATTCTGACGATCCGGATGAGAAGCGGCGAGAGATTCTGCAGTATTTCCACGATTCGTTCACACTCTATGAAAGCCTGTTCGAATGTCTTGGCAGCGATGAGGCATTTTATCGCCGCGCAAACCGATTGCGACAGCCGCTGATTTTCTACTACGGGCATACTTCCGTTTTCTTTATCAACAAACTGAATGTTGCCGGTTTGATCGACGAACGAATTGATCCAAGACTCGAATCAATGTTGGCTGTCGGTGTCGACGAAATGTCTTGGGATGACCTCAACGAGGACAACTACGATTGGCCAACGCCGTCCGAAGTGAAAGCGTATCGTGACAAGACGCGTGAAATCGTCGATCGCTTTATTCGAGAATGCGATTTCTCGTTACCGATTGACTGGAAGAATCCAATGTGGATTGTGTTGATGGGAATTGAGCACGAACGAATTCACCTGGAGACGTCTTCGATCCTGATGCGTGAACTTCCGATCGACATGGTGGTGCCGCATTCGATGTGGGGAGATATCTGCCGCGATCATGGAGTCGCGCCCGAGAACACACTGATTGCCGTCCAAGGCGGCAAAGTTGAACTTGGCAAATCGAAGAAAAATCAACTCTACGGCTGGGACAATGAATATGGCTACAACGCGGAAACCGTAGAGTCTTTCAAGGCGTCGAAGTATCTGGTCTCCAACGCGGAGATGTTGGGGTTCATTGAAGCGGGCGGATATCAGAATCAAAAATTCTGGACTGAAGAAGGCAACGGTTGGTTAGAATTCAGCAAAGCCGAACATCCGGCCTATTGGGTTAAAAACGGCGACAAATATCAGTTGCGGACGATGCTCGAAGTCATCGACATGCCCTGGAATTGGCCAGCAGAGATCAACTATCTGGAAGCAAAAGCTTTTTGCAATTGGAAGTCTGATCAAACTGGAACTCACATCCGCATGCCAACCGAAGCGGAATGGACTCAGATGCGAAACAAGCTCGATTCCGATCAACCGTATTGGGATGTTGCTCCAGGGAATCTGAACCTCGAACACGAGTTTTCGCCATGTCCCGTCGATCGTCACGAATTCCATGACGGATTTTTTGACTTGATTGGCAACTTGTGGCAATGGACCGAAACGCCGATCGATGGCTACAACGGTTTCGAAGTGCATCCGACTTACGATGACTTCTCAACGCCGACGTTTGATGGGAAGCACAATCTCTTCAAAGGCGGTTGCTGGATTTCGACAGGCAACTACGCGATCAAAGATTCTCGCTATGCATTCCGTCGTCACTTTTTTCAGTATTCTGGTTTGCGATACGTTGAAGCCACACCACTGCCCGAACCTGAGGTGAACGTTTACGAGACGGACCAGATGGTCGCAAAGTACATTGAATTCCACTACGGTGAAAATCCTGTTGCCTCTATCAATGTTCCAAATTTTCAGGTCGCATGTGTTGAGGAAGTCCTCAAATATCTCGACGGTCGATCGCAGAAGAAGGCACTCGACATAGGATGTGCCGCGGGTCGAACTTCGTTTGAGTTGGCGAAGCATTTTGGTCATGTGGACGGACTCGATTTTTCAGTTCGTTTGATCGAAGCCCCGTCGAGCTTGCAGAAGTCTGGCATCCAGCGATACGTTGCTGTCGATGAAGGTGATTTGAATCTCTACCGTGAGATTGACCTCGCTGATTTTCCGGACTACGAGGAAGTCAAAAACAAAATTTCGTTCATGCAAGGTGATGCCTGCAATCTCGTCGACAAATTCGACAACTACGACTTGGTGTTCGCTGGGAACCTGATCGATCGTCTTTACGACCCTGAGAAGTTTTTAAGGTTGATTAAGGATCGCATCAACGTTGGCGGCTTGCTCGTTTTGGCTTCGCCATACACGTGGAGCGAAGAGTACACGCCGCGTGACAAATGGCTCGGCGGATTTAAGGCTCAGACGGGAGAAAGCTTCACGACGCTTGAGGGGATCGAGAACGTTCTGTCGCCCGAGTTCAAATTAGTCGGTACGCCGGTTGATATTCCGTTCGTGTTTCGCGAGACTTCCCGGAAGTTCCAATACGATGTGTCAGAATTGACGGTTTGGGAGAAGCTGGAATAACCTGCCGACAGGTCTTAGTTAGTCGCGAAGGCGAATCTGGAATCGGGCTGGCATTCACTGGGCGGGCAATCGCTCGGGCGGACCATCAGTCGGGAGGGCGAAGCGGGCGAAGCTCCTGCTGAGCCTTTTTTTGAACGCGTGCTCCAATTCTTGCCGGCTCAGCCGGAGCTTCGCCCCAACAAACCCACGTTGTCATCGTTCGTCGAAACTCATTCAATGCAAATCGAAATCCCTGACGATCTCCGGTTCCTTTCGGAACTCTACGTATCCGATGCGTCCGATGCATGGCTTCTGGCTGAATACCCGTCGTCCAATAGCGATCAGACCATCTTTCGGAACACGACGTCGTTCATCATCCACGATCCGTTTCCTCCTCCGCCTCGTGAGTTGCTAACTTCGTTGGGGCCGCATCATCTAATGTGTTGCTGGGGACAGCATGTTCCGGTCACGTCGCAAATCGCTCCGCCAGAAATTTTGCTTGATCATTGGCAACAGGTTTTCGGAGACTCTGGCCGACCGGTTTGGAAGCCGTTCGACGAAAGCGAATCTTTCATTCCACTGTTTCCTCATCAGTCGCTCACGGCGCAACAGCAAGTCATCGATCCGGTTGTCAACTACGAGTTGCATTCCAAGGAAGTAATTGCTCAGATCGATTGTCCTCAAGCCAAAGTCTACGATGCGATTCAGTATCCCTGTATCGTTAAGCTCAGTCATGGTTACGCTGGCTTGGGCAATTTTCTGTTGCGAACCGACGCCGATGAAAGCGCAGTGCATACCGAGTTGGAAAAGCACTGGCCTGACGCGACGCTGGTGATCAATTCTGTGATTGAAAATATCGTCGGAGACTACGGAGTCCAGTTCTATCTTCGCCGCGATGGATCGATCGTCTGGCTTGGGCTCACTGAGCAACATTTCAATGAAAACAACAAGTGGTGCGGAGGGACGTACTCTGAGAATCTTCAAACCAGTCTGATCGAGCCGTTCAAACTGATCGTCACCGCAACAGCCGCTCATCTTCACAGTCGTGGGGGTTTTGGCGTGATTGGAATCGATATCCTTCGTGACAGAGATGGAAGCTGTTTTCTTGTCGATGTGAATCCGCGTTTGACAGGAATCACTCCGTTTTTGATGGCTTCGCGGATCTTCAAGAAAGAACACGCCTATACCGAGGGCGTCTACCAAGCCAGTTTTCGATTTTCCGGTTCTTTGGAGGATTTAATCAAGCAGGCAAATGCGTATGAAGATTGTCGCGTATTGGTGTTGAGCGCTTTTGTGGAAAGCCCCGACGACAATCCGACTACGATCTGTCATATTTCCGTTTCATCAAAGTTCCGAACTCGCAATCTCGAAGTCCTAGATCAGTTAGCAACGAATTGAGCAGTAAAGATCTCACTACCGGCTCAATTCCGATACATGTTCGTGATCTCGCTTTACCGGCATCGGTTGGCTTGTTTTTTCAGACGATGTACAACGTCGTCGACACGTTCTACGCCGGCGAAATAGATGAAACAGCGCTCGCTGCGGTAGGATTGAGTTTTCCAGTATTTCTGTTGGTCATTGCAGCCAGCAGTGGTTTGTCTCGCGGAGCAGCTGGTCTGATTTCGAACGCGATCGGAGCCAAACTCAAAGATGACCAAAGACGCTACACCATCCAAAGCGTTTCACTGGCAGCTTTCCTGGCGATTGTTTTGACCGTGGTTGGGCTGTCGATTGCAAGTCCGATCTTTCAGATTCTCGGAGCAAGTGGTGATTACTTGCAGATGGCGAATGACTACATCGGGCCGATCTTTCTTGGTTCCGTCTTCTTCATTCTGGGAAGCGTTTGCAATGCTCTTCTGACATCCAGTGGTGATACGAGAACGTACGGAAGTGTGTTGGTTGTTGGTTTTTTTCTCAACCTGATCCTTGATCCGTGGTTTCTTTACGGTGGCTATGGCTTGCCGAGTATGGGAGTCGCTGGAATCGCTTGGGCAACGGTTCTAATTCAAAGTTGCGGGTTTGCGTACTTGCTATGGACTGTCATCAGACGGGGCTTGTTGGAAGTTGATGACTTTCTCGCTTTCATGCCAGAGTTCAAAACGTGGTGGCAGATCGCAGTTCAGGCTTTGCCGGCGACATTCAACATTATCTCGATCGCGATTGGATTCTTTGCAATCAACTGGTTCTTGAAACACTATGGCGTCGATGCCGTCGCCGCCTACACGGTTACGACTCGTGTCGAGCAGATCGCGCTGATGCCGACGTTTGGTTTGTATGCAGCCATCATGGCAATGGTTGGGCAGAACAACGGAGCCGGAAAGGTGAGTCGGATTTGGGAGACGATGCGATTTTGCGTTCGCTATGGTGTCATCGTAAATGTTGCAATGGCTGTATTAATGTTCGTATTTGCTCCGCAGCTAATGGGGATCTTTACCGAGGATCCGGAAGTGATTCGTTACGGAGTGATTTGTCTTTATGTGTTTGCGCCAATTCATTGGTCTTACATTTTGACTGCGACTCACATTGCGATGCTGCAAGCTTTGAAACGCCCGGCATACGGATTCTTTGAAGCCGTCATGCGGAAGATCATTTTGCCGCTGCCGATTTTGTGGTTGCTGGTTATCTATCTTTGCAAAGACATTCAGTGGATCTGGTACTGCAACGCGGCGATCCAGCTCTTGATGACAACGGTGACCGTTATCTATGCACGTAAGGTTCTTGCAGGGTTATCCAAGTAGTTGTTCTGAAATGATCGCTTCTTGGTCACGTGGAAACGCATCTTGGAACTCGGATTTCAGTTTGCCGACTCCTCGGACAAAATGTTCCAAGCTGGTCTTACATCATCAAAACCGAGATCAAATCCGCCAGCTCATATACGAAGGCAACTTCATCGGTTGGTTGGCTGTCTTTGCTACTGGCGTATCCGATCGTTTGCATGCCGGCAGCAATTCCTGCCTGGATACCGGCAATGCTGTCCTCGATCACAACGCAGCGACTTGGTTGAACGTCCAGCTTTTTCGCCGCATACAAGAACAACGCCGGATCGGGCTTCCATTTTTCGATGTCGTAAGCGCTGAGAACCGGTGTCTTTTCGAAAAACGTCTTCAGACCCGTGACCTCCAGATTGAGGTTGATTTTTTGCTGAGGGGCATTGGAGGCAACGCAATATCGAAATTTACCTGAACTCTGGACGGCTGTAAGCAGTTCCTTTGCTCCCGGGATGCACTTGACTGATCGACGAAGCTCAATTGATTGCCGCCTGCGATACTCTTGGGCGAAATGATCGGGAAGTGATTTTCCGATTTGAGCTTCAAGGACTTCTACAATCATTGGCATGTCTCTGCCCAAGAACAGTTGAAACGCTTCGTCGTAATCGAGTTTCAAGCCGAATTCGCTGACGTAATCGACGAGCACCTGAACAGTTATCGGTTCACTGTCGACCAGGGTTCCATCGCAATCAAAAATGATGGCGTCGATGTCGGTGAGGCGTAAATCGTCGTTGGTCATCGCGGTCTGTGGTTCTCGTTTAAAGGGTCTCGATTAAATCAAAGCCTCTCTTGGATTGGGCTTGGGTTGGTAGTGTAGCAACTAATTCTCTGATCGAGAGTGGTGGGGACAATCACAAACCACTTACGGGCTTGCGAGAATTCCGTTAGACTGACGAACTGATTTCATGTTGAAAATTGAAATTGTTTTCTGACAATTCGCTTCGTTCCAGACTCGGTTAAAGTACTAAACGGCTGATGTTCGACTCCCTACAAGACGGTCTAAAAGGCGCATTTAAGTCTCTTCGCGGCAAAGGCAAGCTCACCGAAGGCAATATGCGCGACGGTTTGAAGCTGGTTGAAAACTCGCTTCTTGAGGCCGACGTCAGCATCGATGTCGTTCGCTCGTTCATGTCCAGCGTGACCGAGCAGGCGCTGGGTGAAAAAGTCCTGCTGTCGCTGGCTCCGTCGGAACAGCTGGTCAAAGTCGTCCGAGATGAATTAGTCGAGATTCTCGGCCCGGTTGATGAAGAGCTGCGACTGGATAAACCGCTAAACATCATCATGATGTGCGGACTTCAGGGCTCGGGTAAAACGACGACTTGTGGCAAGCTTGCCAAGATGCTTCAACGCAAGGCAAAGATCAAGCCACTGCTCTGTGCTGCTGACCTTCAGCGTCCTGCGGCGATCGACCAGTTGCATGTCCTAGGCGATCAGCTGGGTGTGCCAGTTTACAGCGACAAAGAAGAAAAAGATCCTGTCAAAGTCTGTCAAGCTGCGGTTGCCAAGGCCAAAGCCGAGAATATTTCGGTGCTCATTCTCGATACTGCGGGTCGTTTAGCGATCGACGAAGAGTTGATGGAACAACTCAAGACGATCGACCGCCAGGTCCAACCCGATCATGTTTTTCTGGTCGTTGACGGGATGACAGGTCAAGATGCGGTTAAGAGTGCAGGCGCGTTCCACGAAGCCCTTGAGCTTAACGGCGTCGTGATGACCAAGCTTGATGGCGACGCGCGTGGTGGTGCGTTGCTTTCGGTGAAGCACGTAACGGGTGTTCCGATTCGCTTCATCGGTACCGGTGAACATCTTGAAGATCTTGAGGTGTTTCGGCCCGAAGGCATGGCCAGTCGGATTCTCGGAATGGGTGACATGCTCGCCATCGCTGATCAGGCCCAGATGCTGGTCGACGAAGAAGAGCAGATCAAGATGCAAGAGGCCTTGGAGAAGGGTCAGTTCTCCCTGGAAGATTTTCGCAATCACATGCTCAAAATGGCCAAGCCAGGTTTGATGCAAAAGATGATGGGCTTGCTTCCCGGCATGCCCAACATGCGCGAAATCAATGAGATGATGAGCCAAGGCGAAACGTCAAAGCAAATCAAGCAAATGGTCGGCATGATCGACAGCATGACGCCCCGTGAACGCAAGGACCCCAAACTCATTGACGCCAGCCGTCGTCAACGGATCGCGGCGGGATCAGGTGTGCAGGCCAAACAGGTTACCGAGCTGGTCAAACAGTACGAACAAATGAAGCCAATGTTGACCGGAATGGCTGGCATGGGAGCCGGCGACAGAGCCCAGCAGCTTCAGGAACTTCAGCAGCAGATGATGGACCCGAGTAAGATGGGCCGTCGATCACCTAAAAAGTCGACCGGCGCACGGCTTTCTCCCGCCAAGAAAAAGCAGATGAAAAAGGAACGCGAGAAACGGCTTCGTCAAATCAAACGTGAAAAGCGTAACAAGAAAAAGCCTGGCGGAGATGATAACGTTGCCGATGAATGAGCGACGACGCCACCACTGAGCGGCCCGAGCTTGTTAATTTTCATTCCGGCTTTTCATTCGGGCTTTGCTTTTCACCGTTAAACGGCTGATGCCTCTGATGTAAAACGGGCACTCTTACTCTTGCCCGTTGAATAACGAAGGTTCCTCCGGTAGACGTTCCCTCGCGGGCACTTCGGGCTGGTATTGGCAGATTGCAATTCTGTAGAACTCGAGTCAGGCAAGAGTGCCCGACCCACAATCGCTCAATCTGAGTAGCTAAGCGAACTCCCAACTAAATGAACCTCCAGTTCGAAAACGTGGCCGCCTGACCGCGGAACTTGCCCACTTCGTCGATCACATTCCATACGATCGCGGTGGGAATCAAGAACCTTCTACCGGTCGACGATATCCTGACGCCGGAGTAATCGTCGATGAAGCCGTTATTGGTCACGGCATTGAGCAGTCTTGCCCTTTCGGCTCGATTGAGTGGTTCGGCTGACTTCCGGGAGGGGAGCTGGGTGAAATCGACCCAGTCTAGCTCAAACAGATTCAAGGCAGCTTGATTGCCGTAGTTGAAGATTGGATCTTCTTGAGTCCCGTGGGAAACAACGACGATCGGTGATTCAAACATCGCCCGGGCGAAATCGGATTCCGAAACGCCCGAATCACCATCCAGCAGTTCCGAGCCCATCAAACGTGCAAAACTGGAACGGAGCAAACTGGCATGGCTGGATTGGAAGTCGTTTTCGATCGAGGGCAATTGCATGGCGACCAAATGACGTAAAAAACGCCTATTTTGGGTTATGTTAAAAGTCAAAATCGAGTAAATTTGTCAATTCGCTGGATGTGTGATTTATATCAAGTCCCGATCCAGTTCATGGTTCCGATATCTAAACGGTCGGCAATCAACTGCGTTCTGGTAGTGCCTTTGGCAACTGCCAGTTGTTGCAGTTCATCTTCCCAGCGAAGAGCCTGTAGGATGCTTGCGTCCGACAGGTCAAACTAACGTTTAACAAGTGTTTATTCAAAGAGGAAAAAGTAAGTGGCAGTAAGAATACGTTTAAAGAAAATGGGCCGGACGCACCGCCCGTTCTTCCGCGTGTGTGCGATGGACAGTCGTACCGCTCGTGATGGCCGCGTCATTGAGCAACTGGGAACATACGATCCTATGGTTGCAGATGTCGATGCTCGTGCTGTTCTCAACGGCGAGCGAATCAAACATTGGTTAGGCGTTGGTGCTCAGCCGACTCGAAAAGTTGGCACGCTGATCAAGAAGTATGGCGCCGAAGGAACTCACCTCGAAGCTCAAGCGGCCGCGCTAGCCAAACTTTCGACCCGACGCGCGGACTCGATAGAGGGTGCTCGTAAAGCCGCTGCGGCAGTGGAAATGCCAAAAGCCGTTCCTGAGCCGACTGAAGAAGAGAAAGCCAAGGCTGCCGAAGGCGAAGCCGCTGCTGATGCGCCTGCTGAAGGTGAAGCAGCCGCAGCGCCTGCCGACGACGCAGCCAAGACTGAAGAAGCCAAGACTGACGCTCCAGCCGAAGAAGCAAAGGCTGAAGAAGCTCCCAAGGAAGAGGCGAAAGCCGAAGCCAAAGAAGAAGCTCCTGCTGAAGAAGCTGCCGAAGAAAAGTCTGAGTAAAACAGTTTGGTATTGGGGCGAAAGCGTTGGACATCAGTTCAACTTAAGGCGAGGCACCAATGCGTTTTGATATTCTGACTTTATTTCCGGACATGTTTCCCGGCTACATGAGTCAGAGCATATTGAATAAATCTATCGAACGTGGATTGGTAGAAATCCACGTTCACAATATGCGGGACTGGGCGAAGGGTCGACACAACAAGATCGACGACTCGCCTTACGGTGGTGGTCCGGGGATGGTCTTGATGGTCGAACCGGTCGTAAACTGTGTCCGCGATGTACAAAAGATGACTTCCCAACCGGGTACGGTCATTATGTTGACCCCTCAAGGGCAGCGACTAAGTCAGCCGCTTGTCGAGGAGTTGGCAGTCGAGAAACGAATGATTTTGTTGTGTGGCAGGTACGAAGGATTCGATCAACGTGTGATTGACATCCTTCAGCCACGCGAGATTTCGATTGGGGATTACATCTTAAACGGCGGCGAAGTCGCTTCGATGGTCCTAGTTGATAGCCTCGTGCGGATGGTGCCTGGTGTGCTTGGAGATGAATTGAGTAGCTTTGATGACTCGTTTTCGCGAGGCAATCGGATGCTTGAGTATCCCCAATACACGCGACCGCAGGAGTTTGAGGGGCGGGAAGTTCCCGAGATTCTGCTCAGTGGCAACCACGGCGAAATAGAGATTTGGCGAAACGCGAAAAGTCTCGAACATACAAAAACTAAACGAAGCGACCTTTTAGAGGACCAGTAGTGGTCAAAGTCGCTTTGAAACGATTGTTGAATTAGACTATAACGCTTAACAGGTAAATCTCCGTTGTTAGCGGAGTACAAATAAAGAGGGCGATAAGATGACACACAAAATCATGGAATTGGTGGAGAAGGACAGCCTCAAAGCTGACGCTCCTGAATTCGAAATCGGCGATACCGTTGATGTACACTGTAAAATTCTCGAAGGCCAAAAGTCCCGGACTCAGGTTTTCACAGGAACCGTAATCGGACGCAGCGGAAGCGGCGCTCGTGAAATGTTCACCGTTCGCCGGATTGTTGCTGGCCAAGGTGTGGAGCGTAAGTTCCCAGTTCATTCTCCACGAATTGAGAAAATCGAAGTCAAGCGTTCGTCCTACGTTAAACGAGCCAAGCTCTACTATCTGCGAGATCGCGTTGGTAAGGCCGTCCGTTTGAAAGAGCGACGTCGCTGATAGACGCCGAACAGCATTGCTGCAGCAGAATTTAAATTCAGAAAGGCTTGGCGATATCGTCAAGTCTTTTTTTGTGCCAGCCTTGAGCGGATTCTGGTGCTCATCGCTGCGTAACCCCCGAAGT
>CALJOA010000077.1 GCA_937981585.1 uncultured Pirellulaceae bacterium
TGTGTCAATAACTGATTTAACCGTAAACGTTGTAGTTTCGGGAGTAATTAGAACAGCAGCACCAGAGATCATTAAACTGTTCGGCCTACCCCCAGGAACTCCGGAATCTTTGGATTTCGTATTAAAAACCACGGGAACCAAGACCAGAACTGCTGTGGTTTCTACGGGCGAGTGCATCCGCACTGATAAAGAATGCCCTAGGGCTATGGGTTCAAAAATCACGCTCCCTACCAGAAAAAAGGAAACCATAACAATCGCGGTGTCTGTACCCATGATGTGATTAAGAAAGCCGCGAGCAGTCCGAATAGGCACACGAACAACTCGTAAATAGATAGAGTACATTCTGGATCATGTCGTATTTTCAAATCAAAATTTGGCACTTACTTCTGTTTATTGCGATTATTGGTGGGGCAATATCGCTTGTGGGGCAACTTGGATTTGAAAAAGGTATCGTAACTGTTAACGAGTTTAGCATCAGTAACAACAAAGAGGACCCAGCGAGATGTGAACTTCGAGTAAAGTATCATTTTGAATTGCCAACATCGGTTGCCGGTTTGTCCGGGGAGATTTTGCTGCCCAATGTTCGCTTGGCAATGGTGCGGGAAATTGAAAGTGGTCAAAGAATTGAGTTCTTTTTCCGAGAGAAAGGATATTTGGGTCAGAAAGTAGAATCCCCAACAATTGGCTTCGGGCGCCAACTATTCTTGAAACCCGCGACGGAAAATGAACGTGAAGAACTGACCCAAATCCAAAGCTATTTCGAGTGGATAGAAAATTTGCTCCAAGAGCAAGAACAAGAATAAACAAAGAGAAGGTTCAAAGACAAAAGAAAGGGACGGACAAAAAGCACCAAGGCTTACGATACATGTATGCCACGCACTTTAAGAAAATGCCCTGGTGGAACGATCTTTCACGTTCTCAATCGCGCAGTAGCTCGGCTTGAGATATTCGAAAAGCCGGAAGATTATGCTGCTTTTATGCTTGCTGTAGAGGAAACCTTTGCGATTGTTCCCTTGCCCATTTACAGCATGATCGTGATGCCCAACCACTGGCATTTCGTGGTTCACCCGACCGACGATCGCCAAGTGAGTGAGTTTTTCCGTCGTCTGACCTTAACGCATACAATGCGTTGGCACGCTCATTATCAAACCAGTGGCAGTGGTCATTTGTACCAGGGTCGTTTTAAGTCGTTTCCAGTGCAACAAGACGACGACCATCTGTTGTGGCTGATGCGTTATGTGGAACGAAACGCCTTGCGCGCCGACTTGGTTAAATCGGCAGAGGATTGGCAATGGGGGACAGCCTATCTGCGCCGTTTGAGTCAATCCAAGAGACCCTCGTGGCTTCAGTTGCCGCAGGGATTTTCGCTACCGCGCAACTGGCGTTCTCTAGTCAACCAACCTCTGACTGAAAAAGAGGCCGACGCGATCGCCCGTAGCATGCGACGCGGCAGTCCTTACGGTCACGCCCAGTGGGCAACGCAAAGCGCAATCCGACTGGGGTTGGAATCGACATTACGCTCCCGTGGCAGGCCCAAAAAAGAAATGAAGAAGCAGTAAAGTGAACACTTCACTTCAAGTGCACGTAGTTTGCCAAAACGGTGAGTCGGTAGAGCTTCGGAAATCGCGAACGCACTATTCTATTGACGTACTACCGAGTCGACAATTTTGTCGATCGCGCTGCCCGTCTTGGCTTCAATCATGATTTGATCGCCGGGATGGATTGCATAGTCCTGCTCGGGCCGAACGGCGTCTTTGCTGGCTTCGTATTCCACCGGAAGCTTCAGGCCTCGGCCAGAATCTTTCACAACACGCAGCAATGTGATCTCCATCGCGCGGAACTTCTCAATCGCGCCAGATCGCTCCAATACCGTTTGCACTGTGATAGGGCCATCGATGGCTCCTCGGGCGGTCGAGATCCTTCCAAGTTTGCCTTTCATCTGCACTTCGTAAAATCCAGAAGCCTCTTTCTGGTCAACCATTGTTGGCAGCGATTTATCCTGAGCCATTGGAAGCATCGAGCAGCCGCTTGAGATCGTCAGGATTGCGATGGAGGCGCATAAAGTTGAGGCTTGAAAGACTACTTTGATTATCTTTTGGTTGGACACGATTTCGACCCCAGCTAGGTTTACGCTTAACTCAGGCATCAAACTTTTCCCAAACCCCCTACCTGATACAATCGGCATCGGCTTTGGAGGCGTCAGACTTGAGAGGAAATCGGTTTTCCTTTACTTCATATTCCAAGCTCGCTAGCAAACGGTCGGTAGCACTTGGTTAAGCTAATAAGTTGGCGATACAACCGGTGGCTGAGGTTCAGGATTCATCCGGCGGTGCTGTTCAAATAAATTTGTGGCCTTAAAAAAACAAGCGACAGGTTTGTCGCCAACAATTGTTGGAAAGAACAACAAGGACTCGGGCCTCTATGGCGAATTGGAAAAACAAAATCGTTGTCGTGACAGGCGCTTCGGATGGGTTGGGGAAAGCGCTGGGATTTGAGTTCGCTGCTCGCGGAGCTCAGACCATCCTGCTTGCCAGGAATGAGGAAAAGTTATCCGCTGCTGTGGATTTCGGGCAAGGTAAGGGCTTAGCCGTCGATCACGTCGTTGCTGATGTAACCAACGACGCCGAAGTCGAGGCAGCGATTAACCATGTCATTGCCAAGTATCAACGCATCGACGTTTGGGTTAACTGCGTCGGCAAGTCGACCAGGATTCGTTTTGAGGACTGCACCGTTGAAAAATATAGATCTCTGATTGAAATCAATTTTTACTCAGCTGTTCGATGTACGTTGGCAGTTCTTGAGCATCTTTCTGCCAGCTCAGGCCAAGTCGTCAATATTGGCTCGTTGGCTTCAAAGACTGGATGGCCCAACGTTGCCCCTTATTCGGTCAGCAAACACGCGCTATCTGCGTTTTGTCATCAAATACGCTTGGAAGGTCCTGCCAATGTGAACTGCCTTCACGTTTGTACAGGTCCGATCCGGCGCGATGATGCCGGAGCTCGTTATCAGGAAGAGGCCGCCTCATTGGACGAAGTGGCGAAGCAGCCAGGGGCAGGTGTGAAGCTCAAAGGAATCGACCCTCAGTGGTTGGTCGCTAAAATTGTTCGGTCTTGCGAGAGACGAAAATCAGAACTGATCGTTCCTGGTTATTCACGACTGTTATTCGCGATCAGTCAGCTTTCCCCAGCTTTGGGTGATTTCCTTCTGCGCAGGGCCGCGAAAAAGAGCTAATTGGATTTGTTTCCAATCGGTTCATTCAGAGAACATGCTACAAGCCTTAAAAGCAATAAACTGCACCGAATTTCCCGCCGGTTTGTCGAATTAAGACATATGCTTAAACTGGCTTTACTCGTTTGAGTTGGTCATTCATCTCCTCTGCCTCTTGTCAAAATTCCTTTTAGCTCATCTTAGAGAAGGAACAAACATGGTTAGAAAACAGACCATCTCAGCGATTACTAGAAAACCAGGTCGCGGCAGTCTTCAAGAGCTTTTGTTGGATGTCTCTGACGCCAGTAGTCAGGCCAAACCGAAGGTCGGCACGTCGAATGCCGCGCAGCCTCGTTTTGATCATTCAACCGTTGGACAACGATTTGCAACCTGTCGGAAAAGCATTCAAAGCCGTAACGCGTGACGTCAGTGCTACCGGACTTGGATTCCTGCATGAGACGCCGTTTCCGACCAACTTCATTCGCATCGGAGCGACCGAGCAAAGCATGGCCCAATCGCTTGCTCGGGTTTGCTACAACAAAACGTTTTACGGTGACGAGATTGTCTATTTGATTGGTGTCGAGTTTATCGAAGTATAGTTTGGCCGGCGTGAATGGCGTTTCAACCGTCGCTGGCGCCAAACGGCTTACCGACTGATCTTGCCAAACTGCCCTGATGTTGTTTCAATTCCGGCAACAAAGTTGCTGAGCGAGTCCGTGTGCTTGGTCAAAGGACTGACGGTGAGAATTGAATCTGCTAAAAAGAAAACAGTTTGGAGGGGCGCGAAAACCTCAATCGTAATTGTTGCGGCTGTTGCGCTCTGTATCGTCGCTGGTTGCCAGTCAAGCGAAAACCCATGGGCAGTTCAGCAGTATCGATCGCCAGGGGAATTCACTCCAACTCCTCAATCGACCTATGCTCCAGTGCCAAGGATCTTACCAAGTATCGAAGGCGGGGGATTTGAGTCCCTTAGCCAACCCAATTCAGGCGACGCCGCAGACGAGCTTGAGCTGATACTTAATGAGCTGCAAATCAAGTAAAGCAGCGCGAGCTAAGTGCCAATCAATTTAGGATCAGCTTTTAGTCACGCACAAGTTCGATGTCGGGCTTGACGGCCTTCACAAAATTTTCGACTTCACTTAGTGGTATCGCAAACGACGCCACTCGCATCGAGCGAGCAATGTTAATTCCGATCACATTGCCATGGAGATCGATCAGTGGACCACCGCACTGTTCCGGTTCAATGACTGAATCGTGAGAGATGACCTTGTCGAAGCCGAACCGCCGGTCGCTGAATGGTCCACCGCCCCAGCGGTCGTGAAGCAATCTCGGAGCGAAGCTCTCGATGCGCGAGGAAAGTTGCTTGGTCACCCCGTCCCGAATCACTTCGACTGCAACGGTCTGCCCGACTCGAAGTGACCTTGCGAACTTCTTGAGCTCGAGTTGACTCGAAAGGCCGACTCCATTAACAGTTTGCAGCAGATCACCAACGTAGAAACCGGTTCGTTCGGCGACCGATCGGGGGTAAACACGCTGGACTTCAAGTCCTTTGAGGATTCTAGCGCCTCCTGCGACGGGCACTCTTCGAGTTACGACAAAAGGAGAGACAATCAAGCCAAGATCAATTCCGTCTTCAAGCGTCGGTTGCTCAACATTGAAGCGTTGGGGGGGGACTGAAACAACGCCGATCGCCGGAGAAGAGTTTTCGCTGTCGACAGAGATGACCATGTGGCCAATTCCAGGAAGCTCTTTTTGGGCAAACGAAATTGGTTTTGCATCACCAAGTTTTCTCGCATCGACTTCGATTAAAACGAGGTCATGATAACGGTGATAGGCCAGTGATCGCCCTTCGACTTTTTCCTCTCCGAGGTGGCAGAAGAATTTGTTGCCAGCCAGTTCGCTGTACTTTGCCACAATGAAGCCTTGGTGGGAAATGACCGTTCCCAAAGACTTGCGACCGTACTCTGTTTCAATAACCACGGTGCTGTTGGCAAACTTTGAAGTAAAGGGTTTCAATGAAGCCTGGATCTCCAGCGAACCACGACCATAGCTCAACAGTGGATTGGTCGGCTGTAGTTTGATCCTTTTGGGCGCACTGCCGATTTTCGAGTCGGCCGAGTTGGGGACATTGAAGATCGGTTGCCCGCCGCTGGCTTCTTCTTGTTGGCTCCAACAACCCATTGGAAATGCCAGTGAAGCCAATGCGATGGCAGCAATCGCCAGCAGCGATTTTGTTTTGGGGAAAACTACATTGGAGGTGAACAGACGCAAATTACCCTCCTCCACTGGAGCCAAGTCGAATGGGCACGTTGATCAACGTGCCAAAACGATTCAGTTGAGCGATGACTTCTTCACCCGGCTTTCGCGATTTCAAAACATTGGCCACATCGTCAAAGTCACCAATGCGCTTTCCATCGAACGAAATAATTACATCGTTCTCCAGCAGTCCAGCTTTGGCTGCTGGCGAGCCTTGATAGACGCGCCGAATCCTAACCCGGTCGGCATCAGTCTCGCCAAGAATCCCCAAGTAAGTTTTGGCCAGGGCGTGTTCCATTTTGGGAACGTCGATCCCATTGGTCAGTTGTTGCCACTCGGTTTGATATCTTTCTATCGGGACAAAAAGATTTTGGTTCACATCGCTTTTGATACGGCTACTGATCGCGACCAGTTTCCCGTCGAGGTCAAACAGAGGGCCACCTGAGTCGCCACCCATGATCGGGCTGTCTGTAACGAAACGAGATCGGGATTTCTGAAAGATTCTTCCCAGTCGGACCGCAGCGGGTCCGCCGCGCTCGAACGAAAGTGGATAGCCCAAGGCAAGGCACCATTGTCCCAATTCGACAGAAGCCGAATCTCCGATCGTCACGTGGGGCCAAGGGCCGTTCCCGGCCAGCTTGAGCGCCGCAGTATCGGAATTTACGTTGGTTCCCAGCGTCGTGGCCTGCACCGTGCGCCCATCGGCGAGTTTAACGAGAATCGTCCTTCCCGATTTTTTGGTTACGTGCGAAGCAGTCAAGACATGGCCCTCAGAGCTGACAATGACTCCACTGCCACCCTCAACCGCAATGACCGCGGGAAGCAAACGCGGCAAAGCGGCGTCGATTCGAGCTTGAACTGCCAAGAGTTCGGTCAGTGGATTGGGAGTTGGCTGAGAACTTTGTTTTTCTAATCCAGTTGAGTCCATCGAAGCAACTGGTTCGACCGCCTCTGCAACTGTTTCACTCGCTTCCGCTACAGCCGTCGGTGCGTCTGAACCAAGTGGGGGTTTGGGTGTCGCTTCTTCGGTGGTCAAATCCGGAACTGGATTTCGGTTAACAGCGCGCTGCTTGACAAGTTCCTTAACCGACTTCTTCAGTCCGTTCTCCAAGCCGAGTGTTGCGTCAGCCTTTGGGGCAAGATCCCGAAGCGCGTTTCTGAGTTTTTCAAAACCAGAAGTCTCTGCACTCGCGTTTGGCTTACTTAATTCGGAAGTCGAATGTTTGTGACCTGAATCAGGTTTATAGTCTGAAGTAACTACCGCAGAACCGTAGGGTGGCGACTTGGCGGCAGCTGCTTCCTCCGGTACCGAGGGCGTGGGAACTGGCTGAGCCGGAAGCACCGGGTATGACAACGAGTGATCATAGTAACCGCCAAAGTATCCCGGTGACGGATGCACTTCGTAGGCCCCTTGACCACCGTAAAATCCGCTGGGCACATGGCCGTAAATCGGCGGGGGCGAATCAAGGTAATGTTGCGCAAAAAGGCCTTTCGAGCCAAATAGCAAAAGCACAACAATGCCAATCAAGGCGAAGATGATGGCGCTAACGCGGTTAAAAAATTGCATGAGCTTGCCCCGGCGTAAAGCCATGGGGAGTCGTGTGTTGAGTAATCAGGTTGAATTGCTTTGGAAGGAAGCAAGATCAAGCAGCGCAATTGAGCAGGCATTATAGATGAAAATGATGCCAATTGAAACTTTTGTTTCGCAGAAAGCGAACCCAAGAAGAAAACGCAGTGAGCTAAGTTATCTGATGTAAGTCGTGGTGTATTTCTTCTAAGTCTTTTGCTGTCCGCGAGTGTCGAAATCTAGCTGAAAGGCTACGACTCAAACAGATCAATCTTCGACGCAATGCTGTCGATGTCTCACATCAACAATTTAAAGAAAACTCACCCATCCCAACCCAAAAAACGTTGATCTACCACTGGGCCAGTAAGGGCAATTCGTAGAGATCCGCCAGCACAAAAGGTGCAGTAAACTCGCCAGTAGCAGGCATCCGGTTGGCCCGGCAAAGTTCCATTTGACTCTCGACAACCGAAATAGAAGAAGCAACACTACTGCAAACAGGCTGACTGAGGTCGCCGATTGCCAGCCAAGAAACAGGCCAATCAGTGAAAGTCCTGCGACCTCTTCTCCAATGAAAGTCGGTTGAAAAATGTAAGGGTGCTCAGCCTCGGGGCCTGAGCGAAAACGTTTGAGCAACGTCCCTAGCAAGATGCCGACCAATAGCCCTAAACCAAGTGTCATTGTTTGGTCGAATGAACCGCGCTGGTAGAACCCTTGGTACATCGTAAGGTCAGTCCAAGAGCTGATTGAACTAGTGGGGGTGGATTGTCCCAATTTCCAACTGACCAGATGCGCTGCTGGCCAAATCAGCGGTATAACAACACCGAGAACCAAACCAACAAACCAAACACGCCGGGGAATCTTCAACGTTTCATTTTTGATCAGCGTGAAGGTGAATAATAGGCAGATGAGAACCAGATGGTAGACCGTCAGCAAAATCAAATCCGGCTTGGGATCGAAAATCAGGTGCTCGAATCCACTCAGTTTTTCCATCGGACGAAAGGGCAAGTTCCAACCACCCGAAAGCAGTTGTACTGAGGTCAACAGGAGGAACAGCGCGCCCAGCAGAACCTCCACCAGCAGATAACGAATTGGGATGGGGAGTTGGCAATTGCTACATTGACCACCGTTGCGAACCCAGCCAATGACTGGAGTGTTGTCCCGAAAACGAAGTCGCTGATTGCAGTCCGGGCAGTGGCTCGAACCGTTGATCGAACCGCCGCGCGGAACCCGCCAGGCGACGACGTTGAGAAAGCTGGCAAAACAGCTACCGAGAAAAAAAATCCAAACCGCGCCCAGGATTCGCATCAACCAAGTCTGGGCGACGGTGAGCAATTCAAAGTAACGGCTCATGCCTTTGGGGGGATGGCCTGAACTCAGCAACCAGTTGGCTAAAACCGGAAGTACAAACAAAATTAGAATCGCCAGAATCCCAATCAGCCAAACCGCCCAGATCAGGATTCTGAAAAGCCAAATTCCGTGGTAGCCGCCGGACCGCTGTTCTTGGGCGTTTTCAATTGGCTCGGAGTTCATTCGATTAGATGAGTCCGTCTGCATTCTGCTCTAGCGTCTTGTGGGTGCCGTCGCACTTGGGAGCGTTGCCAGTATGCTTACATTGGCAATAGTAGGCCGTTTCGTTCTGCTCTGCGGTAAACACCATCGGAGTAAACTCGGTACCTTTGTGCTTACCATCGCAGAAGGGTTGGTTTTCCGATAAACCACAGGTGCAATAGGCGTACTTTTTTCCGGCTTCTATTTCGACTTGCTTGGGAAAGCAGGCGGCAACTTTGGGAGTGTTCATAGCTTGATTCGAAACGAGTTGTGTTTAGTTTATGGCAAATTACTGCTGGTTGGCAGCTTTGCCGAAAGCAATAGTAAATAGCTTCACTTCGTTTTCGTCAATGCACATGAAAAAAGCTCAACAAATTGAGAGCGTCTGTTGCGTGGCACTTGCTCAAGGCGTAACGTTAACCACGTCCGTGATATCTACCAGCCCGATTGCGATCCCCCGACGGTTGACGACTGGAAGTTCGCTTAAATTCCGGCAAGCAAGCGTTTCAATGGCGAGCATTGTTTTGCTCCCCGATGAAATCGTAATCGGAGACTTGGTCATGACCGACCCAATCGGCTGATCAAACAATTCATCCTGTTGTCGCTCGAGAAGCCGAGCCAGATCACTGTCGGTAAAGATCCCTGTCAGAATTCCGGTCGCAGTACCATTGAGCGAAGACTCACCGCAAACAATCAAAACTACGCCCGCGCGCCGATCCTTGCCACTGTGACGAATGTAAACTTCACGAACAGTTTCCTTTTCGTTGGCCACTCGGCAGCGGTCAATCGGACGCATGACTTCATCGACAATCGAAAGCTGTTTTCCAAGCGATCCACCGGGATGAAATTTTGCAAAATCGTTCGGTTGAAATTGCTTGACGCGCGAAACCGAAATCGCCAACGCATCGCCCAACGCGAGCATCAAAGCCGTACTCGTTGTTGGTGCCAAACCAAGATGACACGCCTCGGGTGACTTGCCGTAGTCTAGAACCGCAGTGCTATACGAGGCCAGAGTTGACTGGAGCGTTGCCGTTACCGCAACGATCGGTGTTTTGAATTTTGAGAACGTGGGAAGCAGCGTTACGATTTCGTTTGTCTCGCCGCTGTTGGAAAAAACCAAGACCATATCATCAGGACCGATCCTTCCTAGATCGCCGTGGATCGCTTCAGCCGGATGCATGAAGTGACTGCGCGTTCCGGTAGAAGCAAGCGAAGCCGAAACTTTCTGCCCGATCCAGCCGGCTTTCCCGACCCCAGTAACGATCACGACTCCACCGCAACTGGAAATCAAATCGACGGCATCACAAAAGTCATCTGGAATTCGTTTCGACAACTTGGAAAGCGCACTTGCCTCCTGCGCGATGATGTCCGAAGCGATTCGAAGCCTTTCAAACTTCGTCAATCGATGCCCTGAACCAAACTCGGTACCAGCAGCGTTTCGTTGTGCACTCATCAAGCCACCTCTTCCATGTGGAGGTTTCTCAAGCGTCGGTATTCGCTGCTTCGGCCAAGCAGTTGTTCATGGGTCCCGCAATCAACGACTTTTCCGGCTTTCATCATCATGATTCGATCGACAAGATCGAGCGTCGATAGCCGGTGAGTAATCACAACGGTCGTTCGGCCTTTGATAAACTCGGCCATCGTTTCATGAATCAGTTTCTCGCTTTCCGGGTCGATCTGGCTGGTCGCTTCATCAAGAATCAAAATTTCCGGGTCTTTGAGAATCGCTCGGGCAAGCGACAGTCGCTGTCGCTGTCCGCCCGAAAGCCGGCTTCCATGTTCCCCGATCATTGACTCATAACCGTCTTCGAGATCCATGATGAAGTCGTGTGCGTGAGCTTTCATCGCCGCCGATCGGACCTGCGACATGTCAAGTTCGGTTTGGCCGTACGCAATGTTCTCAGCGATCGAATCATTGAACAGCATGGTCTGCTGAGTTACGTAGCCGATCTTTTGCCGCAGCTGTTTAATCTCAACGTCACGAACGTCGACGCCGCCAATTTTGATCGCACCATTGGGGCAACCCGGGCTTCCCTTGGTGTCAAAGAATCGCGGAATCAGATTGATTAGTGTGCTTTTGCCGCAGCCATTATGCCCGACGATGGCAAGCGAAGTTCCCGCCGGAATCGTGGCTGAGATTCCATTAAGAATCTGGTTGCCAGGTTCGTACTCAAATCGAACGTTGTCAAATTCAATTTCAAGTTCGCCAGCCGAAATCGGTTTTGGGTTGACTGGGTTTCGTACCGCTGGAATCTGATCCATCAACGGGAACACACGATCGGCCGCAACAACGCCGCCCTGGATCATGTTGTAAACGTCAGCCAGTTTCCTCAGCGGGTCAGCAACACCGATCATGAATCCGAAAAACATCATCAGTGCGCCGAAGCTCATCGGTGCTGTACACATTCGAATTCCGAACATGTAGCAAGTTGAGTTGAGCACCAGATAGCCACCGGCCAGGACGCTGACGGTGATCATCGTGACGCCCAAAAGCTCGTTGTTGATTCGCGACAAAGCGCCAAAGATAGAGATCCGCATCGATTTCTTGTAAACGTCCTGCGCGACGACCTTGAATCTTGAGCGTTCATTGTCCTCATTGGTGAACGCTTTGACCACTCGCATGTAAGTCATGGCTTGGTAAAGCCGGTTGAGCAGTCGGGCCGATTCTTCCATCGCCCGTTTGTTGGCTCGCTTGGTTACCTGGGCCAGTTTGATCATCAGGAATCCAGCGATCGGGCAGATCAACATCGAGAACAGCAGCAATCGCCAGTTAACCCAAGCCGCCCCGGACAGACAAGCGATCATCTTGAGCGGCTCGCGGACCGTTTTTCCAAACAGTGTCATGATGGCCTGAGCGATCGCGCCTGTTTCGCCGCGGATTCGACCGATCAAATCGCCCGTCCCTTTGACGCCCAGCTCGGAGGCTTCCATGTCCAGTACGTTTTGAAAGACGTCGTTCTGCATGTCGAGCATCGTGCGTTGTCCGACTCGCGCGACCGAGACCATGCTGCCCATCAGGAACAAACCTCGCGCAACGGTTCCCAGAAACATCAGTCCCATCAACATCGCCAGTGTTGCAAACGGACTCTGTGGCGCGTACTTGGCGATGTAAGGAGCCAGTTTTGCGCGACCAGCCGATTGGGCTTGTTGAATTTCAATGTCGTATCGCGCAGCGTTGATCTTGTTGCGAATCAATGTCGATGAAGCACTGGCAATTTCGGGGGAGACGTTAGCCGGATGTGTGTCAGTTGCCGTGTCGGTAGATGCGTCGGTGTCAGTATCGCGGTTGCCATCGCGTTTTTCCAATTCGGCTTCGAAGGCTTCGATCGCAGTCTGCTTTTGAGCGATCAGATTGGCTGATGTTTCATCCTGTTCGATGACCCACTCATGTAGCGATTTGCTTTTGAGGACGACTTCGACAAACGGATAGACGGCGCCAAGATTCAGCGACCAGAGAACTGCCACCATCACGCTGCAAACGAACGAGCCGATCAGTGACCATTTGTACCTGAGCGTCATCCTTAACGCTCTACCTAAATTCTTCATGACTTCCAGTTCTTTTTCGCGCTCAAGCTTCCATGCAATTGCGTCCGTGCAATTCCCGAAACAGTACATTCGGGTGGGCGAGGGGGTTGCTATGTTTTACCTGTTGCAAACCGGTTTCTCCAAGATCAGATTGCTAGATCAGATTTCGCTGCGATTCTTAAATGTGGAGCTGGGTAAGCAAAAACGGCTGGCGCCTAGAGGCCCTTTTTTTGTAGCGGTAGAACGCAAGCTCCCCGGTTTTATTCAAGCCGAACTCTGAGAAACCGGATGGCTCGCGCCCAAACGCTACAATTTTGCAGGCGAAGTAAGGGCCATTGGGCTGGCGCCTAGAGGCACTTTTCTTAGTCACTCCCGCGCAGGCGGGAGTCCAGTAAATCATGAAAAGGCTGGATTCTCGCCTGCGCGGCAATGACGGGCTGCCTTCGCTGCATTGCTATCGAAAGAAAGCGTCCGTCCTGCTTTATTCGCGGCCTATGCGACGTGGCGCCAGTTAAGCGGCGTGCCACGCGGAATCGATTCGGTTGCATTGCTTTGGAGGACTTGATCGATATGAATCGGCTCCAATCCTTGTCCCGGACGAATCGAACGAACGTTGTCGGCTGTGAATTTCTCTCCGGCTTTGATGTCGCGAACTGCGAACAATGAACGCCTGAACGCACGATTGTTTTTGTCGCTTTCGGTTGGCCCGTAATGAACTGATCCAAGCGTCTTTTCTGCTTCTCGCACCGAGTCGACCATTTGGGCGAACTCTGATGGCTCAAGCGAAAAACTACTGTCGGGCCCTTTTTCATCTCTGGAAATCGTGAGATGTTTCTCAATGATTGTCGCTCCCAGGCACACCGAAACGACAGGTGCTTGAGAAGCCAAAGTGTGATCAGACAATCCAATTGGAATCTGAAACCGGAACTTCAAGTCTGCGATCGTGCTGAGGTTCATCGAATCGATGGGCGAAGGGTACGCGCTGGTACATTTTAGCAACGCAATCTGGTCACAACCGTTAGTCCGCAGAACATCGACGGCTTGTTCAATCTCGTCAATCGTTGCCATCCCGGTTGAAACGATAACCGGCTTTCCAGTCGCCGCGACCTTTCTGAGTAACGGCACGTCGATGATCTCAAACGAAGCGATCTTGTAAGCCGGGACGTTCATCGTTTCGAGAAAATCTACCGCCGTTGCGTCGAACGGAGACGAGAAAAGGTCCATCCCAAACTGGTTAGCGATTTTCAAAAGCTCCGGTTGCCATTCCCATGGCGTGTAGGCTTGCTTGTAAAGATCGTAAAGCCGTGCCCCATCCCAAACCGTTCCCTGATCAATCCGAAAATGCGGCTGATCAGAATCGAGAGTCAACGTGTCGGCGGTGTAAGTCTGAAGTTTAACCGCGTCAGCGCCCGACCGATGCGCCAGGTGGATCAGCTCAACGGCTCTGTCGAAATCCTGATGATGATTGGCAGAGATTTCAGCAATGATGTATGTCGGTTGCCCCGGTCCAATCGCGCGGTTGTTGATTTCAATATGATGCTTGAGATCCGGTTTGTTCATCGGAAAGTTTTGATGGTTGTTCATGTTAAATTTCCGAATTGGAAAACGTGGTCAGTTTCGGTAACCGTGGCTATCGCCAAAACGGCTAACCTAATCACGCTGATCGTTTGAACTGCTCACCTGCAATCACCTTCTCTTCTTCTCGCATCTCCAATGCCGCGTCACTTCGAACCAACACGTACTGATTGGCAATTTTTCCATCGACGATGACCGGTTCGATCGAAACAAAACCAGCGTGTCGAAACGCCCGTTCGGACGCGATGTTACCCGGCTTGATTTGAGCCATGATTTGCTGCGCTGAACTTGAATTGAAGAATGCCCAGCATGCTTGGGAGATCAAATGCTTTCCAAGTCCCCTGCCCCGGATCGCCTGATCAAGAATAACGCTGATCACACCGGTCTGGTTATCTGCGGTCAGTTCGAAACGGACTTGTCCGACCGGTTGCCCAGACTGATCCTCCGCAATCCAAATGGTTGTCTCGGTATCGTCGAGTCGTCTGGCCAACCAGTTGCGGTGCGATTCAAGCGGGATGACATCCTGATTGAATGATACCGAACGAACCTCGGGGTCATTTCTCCATCGCCACAACAGTTCAGCATCGTCGTTTCGAGCTGACCGGAACGAGCAAAGCATCGAAGCCATTTGGCTGACGATTCTTCTACCACCCTGCCCATCGACCAGTTTTATTCCTAGCTCCGACATTGTTTTTCTGGTTTCGTAATCGTTGAGTAACCTGCGGATCGTCTTGGAAAGCCGTTTCATCGGATCGCTGATATTGTGACGACCTGTTCCGGTGAATTCATCCAGTGAGACCATGACTCCCTGCTGGCTCAGTGCCAAGGCAACAGGGATCTGGTTGTCGGCAATCGAAGCAACGATCGTCGGAACGCCGCATCGAGCCAGTTCATAACAAGTCGATCCGCCTGCAGAGATTGCGACATCGACGCGGTGCATCAGCGCCGACATGTGATCGACATTGCGGTGAATTCTCAGGCTCAAGTTCGCCGTTTTCTTGAACAATTCCAGCTCGGGGCCGTGTTGGTAACACGCCCCGACGACGCAATCGACGATCAGCTGTTTGCGATTGAGGTTTGAGAGGACTTCAAGCGTTTTGAGTGTCCAGTTATCCGCGTCTTCTCCACCAAAAGTAACCAGAATGCGGCGGGCTTGTTTGACGATGTGTTTGGAGGAATTCGAGATTCCTGGATCGGCATGATCGAACTCGTTTGCGTTGAATTCGCTTCGAAGCAGTGCAAATGAAGGACCTGCGAGAATTCTTGCCTGACTGGTTTCGCGGTAGCGCTGGGCGTCGGCGTATGCATTCTGATTGACTATCAAGTCGGCGTTTTCGTGGTTGGCATGCTGGTAGTCGTCCAGCACCAGCAAACGGCATTCTGACTGGGCCAAAGTGGCTTGGTAGGCATCGTCAAACCGGTATCCGTCCAGCGCGATCCATTTCGCACTCAGCGACTCCGCAATCGCAGCGGTTTGGTTAGCGTCCTTAGAGTCGCAACAGTCGTTTTGAAGTCGATAGACATCGAAGTCTTCGCTGGCGACCCGCGCGATTAGTCCGCTTGGCAACTCGCCGATAGCAAACGCGACCGAGCCGCCAAGTCGTTTCCAGGCTTGGCCTAGCGCCAAACTTCTCATCACGTGACCAGTTCCGACGCTTGGACCAGCGTCAGCGCGAACTAACAGCCGCATCCCACCAGCGTTCTTTACGGGCGCCCGATAGTTTGTCTGATGAGGCGTGCTCATTAGGCTGCCTTTTGAATGACCATGTGATTGATTTTTTGCCACTCGGGGTTGGCCATGCACGCCGCAGCTGCTTCTTGCCAGTCAAAATCATGGTTCCCGGTGGATTCAAAGTGGTCGTAGATCTTCCGAACCATCGCAAGGTCTTCGGGCGTATCAACAGTCCAACGCAGGGCCGAGTAGTCGCTCGAACACGTCAGCGACCCGATCGAAAACTCGGTCGGGTGGCGATAGGCGTACAAGGTTACGTGCTCACGATGCTCGGGAATGTAGGCCAATCGCGAGATGCGCTCCAGTGCGTCCATCGAAATCGTTTCGCAGTCCAGTCCGCGCGGGTAACGACGAATCGGGTAGAAGTTACAGCAGTAGTCGAGTTTTGAGTCGTTGCCGTTTATCGCTGAAAGCTGGACCAGTTCATCGATAACGTCTGAGGCGATCAAAGGGCAGTCGGAAGTAACGCGAACGACGCGCGTGGCTGAGAATTGCCGGGCCGCGTCAAGATAGCGGCTGAGGACATCGTTTTCACTGCCACGGAAGCAATTCCAGTTCTTCTGTTGGCAGTAGTCAATTAAGGTTTGATCGGAGTCGTTTGTCGTAGTTGCAATGACGACTTCGTCAACCTGTTTCGCCTGTTTGACCCGAGAAACGACTCGCTCCAGCATGGATTGGCCGGCGATATCAAGCAGGATTTTTCCGGGAAGCCGCGTGCTTCCGAGTCGTGCCTGGATGATCGCAACCGTTTTTCCTCGGCGGTCGGGTTGTTCAGTCGCACGATGTGATTTGGTGTTTGCGCGTACGCTGGTGTCCGGTTCCTGGTTTGAAGGTTCTGGTTGGTTGTTTCGTTTCATGAAACGGATTGGTTTCGATTGTTGGGGGCTGGTGGGCGACGTTTGTGTGGTTGTTAGACGGTGCTTTGCAGTTGAATTTGGAACTCGCGGTTTTTTTGTTGATCAGTTGTTACGCGAGCTTGTGATTTTACTAGCCGTTTGGGCGATAGCCCCGGATGAACCAGAACTAACCGTGGCTAACGCCAAAACGGCTCACGTAGCCAACTCGTATTTTTAGCTGAAACACAGGACTAGGCGACTTTGAGTTTTGGTGTATTAGCAGAGGCAACGTTTTGCAGCTCGCGAACGACTCGCCGAACATCTTCCTCCACCATGTCTGGGAAGATCGGTAGCGAGAGAATTTCGTTGTAGACCCGTTCGGCTTGGGGGCAGCAGCCTGACTGGTCGCCGAAAACTTGAACATAAAATGGGTGTTGATAGACCGGCTGGTAATGGACGTTGACTCCGATTTCTCTTTCTCGCATCAACTTGAACGCCTCGTCCCGGGAAACTCCCGTCGCCTCGGAGTTCCATTTAATAACAAATAGATGGTACGACGATTTGACTCCTTGGCGAACCTGCAACGGTTCAGCATGCGGCACGTCAGCTAGGAGCGAGTTGTAAAACCGGGCAATGTCGTTGCGGCGGCGCGTGAAACGATGAAGTTTTTCAAGCTGGGAAAGCCCAAGGGCACACTGAATGTCGGTCAGACGATAGTTGAATCCCAGTGACTCCATCGCGTATTGATGTTGCTTCAACTCCTGACGCTGGACAAAGTCGGTTGAGATCCCGTGATTGCGGAAACTCCTCATCTTGGTTGCTGCGTCGGATTGGTTGGTCGTGACCATTCCGCCTTCGCCTGAGGTGATTTGCTTGATCGGATGCAGGCTGAAGCAATTAAAATCGGCGAGGCTGCCTGACGGCTGGGCGGCTTCGTCTTCTCCGACGCTTGCGCCAAGCGAATGACACGCATCGGCGATCAGAATCAGGTTGTGTTCATCTGCGATTGCTCGCAGCGCGGCGTAGTCGCATGGTTGGCCACCATAATCCATCGAAACGATCGCTTTGGTGCGCGGTGTAATTTTCCTGCGAACGTCGGCTGGGTCGATCAATAGCGTTTCAGGATCGACATCAGCGAATACAGGTTTGGCTCCGAGATAGATTGCCGCGTTGGCCGAAGCGACAAAAGTGATCCCGGGCACGATGACTTCATCGCCAACGTGACTGCCGATGCCAGCGCCGAACATGGCGGTGTGAAGTGCCGCAGTCCCGCTACTAACGGCTACGGCATAATCAGAGCCAGTTACCGACGCAAAAGCCGATTCAAATTCGCCGACCTTGGGCCCAGTCGTTAGCCAGTCTGATTTGAGAACTTCCAGGACGGCTTCGATGTCGTCTTGCCCAATTGTTTGCTTTCCGTATGGCAACATTGCTTATTCCTTATGCGATCCATGCAATTTGTTTTTTGAAGCAACGTCCAAGGCTGCTTGAGAATTCGCGTTGAATAGATTTGAGGAATGAAGTTCCCAAAGCAGCGCGATAGACGAAGGCGCAAAGACATCCGGGCGTTTTGCGTCCCGTTTTTTTATGTATGAATCTTGAAGCCAGAACATCCTTGTTCCTCGCGCACTTCGAACGGTTCGGTGGAATTTCTGCGAGCTGGCAGAGTTTCTCGGTTGAGCTTCCCCACGGATTTCCAGTCAAGCTATCCCAGAACTCGCAAACCAACAATATGAATATGTGACAGCAGGTAGAGGCTTGTTCGAGGTCGATTTGTCAGTCCTCTGACTGCCCGCTTTGCAAACCCAAATCAACGCAAATCAGCATAAATTGACGCCATCCCTTAAGTCGCAAATTTTCAAAAGCGTTGCATTAGCGTTGCATTAGCGTTGTTAGCGGTTCAGCTTTCTTTGAGCGAGAGCCTAGACCGCCTAGACCTCTAACCAAGAGGTTGGGTTAGTGAGTCCAAAAAACGCCGTGCTCGTCTGCGAAATCGCTTGAATCTACTTGGTGAATTGGTCGGTCTGGCATAGAGGGTCTGTTGTTTGAAAGTCCCCTCGAACAATCCGGTGGACTGGAAATACTTGTGTTTGAAACCGCGTGTTTGGAACCAGTGGCCGTACATCAACGCTCCAGTTTTGTCTTGAGGCTCGAGCGTCCGACACAAAAGTTCGATCGTTTCCTGATGTGATTTCGATCGGTAGACGCCGCCGAGGTTCTGGTAAAAGCACGGCCCTAGCAGCACCGATGGCTTGCCCCAAAAAATGGCTTCGCTTCCAACGCTCGAGCCGAAACTGACAACGGTGTCGCTGACGCGAATCAGCGCGTAGGTGTCAATCGTTGCGCCCGGCCCGATGACGGTTAGATTCGGGTAGTCGAGCGCCAACATGTCCCTCAGTCGTTGATTCTCAACGTCTTTCAGATTCGGATGGACGCGCAAGTAAATATGCGTTTCCGACTGTTGCCGATGAAGGTCGTGGGCAATCGAATCAATCGCAGTTACCTGATTGGGGTAAATGTCGTTCTGCCAAGCTTTGCCGATCGCGACAAACTCATCGTCGGAGGAACAGAAGATTGAAATGTTTTTTCGGCTCGGGTCGAAATCGCCAGGCAAGCGGCCGGACTGTTGGTCTTTGACGAAGCTGTGCCAGACTTTCTCGACTCGGTTGACCCGATCATGAAACCAGGATTCGGCGATCGTTTGTCGTTCGGGATCGGGCTCCGCCTCTCGCCAGCGGTCACGAATCGCTTTTTCGATCATCACCAAATCGTGCGGTAGATGGTTTTTGAGAAGCTCATAATGCTGACCATCGCAGCCGCGTTCATGAAGGTAACAATCGACTTTCATTTTTTGACACGCGCGAAATATCGCGCGCATCGCAGCGAATCGCCCGTTGTAAACATAAACTCGATCAATGGGTTGGTTTTCCGATTGCCGCTTCGAAAGGAAATCAAGCGTCTGCCAATAGGCTTGCCAAGCCGTTGTTGCGAAACGCTCGATCAGGGCTTCGTGCTTGTTCAAATCTGGTTCCGGGTCGCGGCAGATCGAGACAACCGACGAAAGCACCGCATAGCCGATGTCGAAATCTTCGATCCGATAATTTGTCAGGTCGTCGACGGATTCAAACCTCGTCCGCATTTTTGCTCGTCCATCGGTGATGTCTGCTTCGAGCTCGACAAATAGATGTTGTTCCGATTGAGTTGTCGGTGGGCTGAGCAGTTCCATTCCCATTTCGCGCCGACCGATACACTGTTGGCAGCGCTCAGGATCACGGCGCGGGTTAAAATCACAGTTGGCAAGCCGAGCAGTGCAATTAAAGAACTCGACGCGATCTCCGTCATCGAGATGCTGCTGCGCGATGTCCAGTTCGGTTTCGAAGTGCGGGACGACGGTGGCATAGGGTGAGAAAATCGCGACGTTCATTTGACGCTCCGTGAGTTTGCAAGTGAACGAAGCAATCGCTGGTGCCATTTGAGTGGCGGTGGATTTTTTTGATTCGGCTGTGATACCGAAGCAGTTTCGGCTGGTGCCATGATGTTCTCCCAAGTGTAAATGTCGGCGGCAATGTTCCTTTCAATTCGCGCCGGATGAACGATGTGCTCCATGCTGCCAGTTGGAAGGTTGGCGAGCTTGGAAGCTGGGTCGATCGTGTGAGTGGCTGATTCGCTAAAGCCAAGATTGGTGACCAGGTTGGTCTCGGGCAGGATTGCCAAGCCGTTTCGCTTCCAAAGCGCATAAGCCCATGAGAAATCCCAGGTATCTATCTCGCCCCGGTGAACTTGATCAAACACGTTGGACCAGTATTGAAGCTCGGCCCGTGAGTCGACCGCGCCCGCGAGCAAGCCGTTGGCTTTGTCGGCAGGCCAGGATTCGATTGACAGATCGTAATGATTCCACGCTCGTCGCCAACTCGCCCATCCCCAAATATGTGCCCATCGTGAAAAGTAATAGCTGTTGTCGGACGTCGGCCCTGGTTGGAAATTGTCACCGCTGATCATCATGACCTGGTCATTGTCGCGGTAGTGATTCAGGAGTGACTGAGCAAAGCCGAAAAACGTTGGGTCGGGAAGACAGTCGTCTTCTAAAACGATCAACTCTTCGGCTTGCTCGAACGCCCACGTTAGTCCGGTCGCCATTCTGTTTCGACAGCCCAGGTTTGTCTCACTGAAATTCGTCTTTACATCGCATTCCCAATCGACGCGCTGGAGGATGTCTCGAGTCTGTTGAACGAGCTGAGCTTCATCGGGACGATCGGCTCGCGGCCCATCGCCGATTACGAGTAGTTGCCTCGGACGACTGCGCTTGATCGCTTCGAAGACTCGCGCGGTAAGCTGCGGTCGATTGAAGATGCAGAACGCGATCGGGGTTTGAAGCGAAATGGTCGACATGATCCGTTGCACAGCTAGCAGTTGCGGCTCGTTTACTCAGTGCGAGGTTGTGATTTTATAAGCCGTTTGGGCGATAGCCCCGGTTGAACTGCCATTAACCGGGGCTATCGCCCAAACGGCTGATGTTGTTAAGGAACGTTTTGAAAAAATCACAGCCTCGACGCGT
>CALJOA010000078.1 GCA_937981585.1 uncultured Pirellulaceae bacterium
GCGGACTCATTCCTGGATCAGTCGCTTTCGAAGACTCCTGGTTCGATGGGAGAAAAAGTCCGAAAACTATCTGGCCATGCTACAATTCTCGTTCGCTTATAACACACTCAAGGTTGCAGGGGTTCTGGGATAGGCTCTTAAGCTGAGCACGCTCCGAAAGGTATTCCTGCAGAACACTCTTGCCCATTGAAACATGCGGTCTTGTGAGTGTTTTGAAAAATCCGTCGAACAAATCAATGGTTTCGGACAGGATAAACATGATTGGCGTGACCACATAACATCTTGTTGATCATGTAAATCCTGTCTTCAACTTTCGTTCAATTCCGTAAAACTCGAGTCGGGCAAGAAGAAGTGCCCGACCTACAATCTCACAGTTCGAGCGTTAGCAAATCCGGCTACGTCATTTCAGCTCTGACAGACTTGACGCTTCAGTTCGATCTTGCCAACACGAACCGTCCCAACATTCGCAGCGCCGTAGCATACCGGCTCGGCTCCAACGATTCCGCAAACTTGGTCGCCGCCTCAGCATGAGACTGGGCCATCTGCCGAGCGTAGTGGATTGAGTCAGTCCTCTCAAGAATCAACATTAAATCCGATGTCGTAGACCCCGAATCGCAAAGCAATTTAACGAGCGCTGTTTTTGCACCCGACTCAGATTGCTCCAGACAATGAATTACCGGCAATGTTGGTTTTTGATTTACCAAGTCGGTGCCTAGTGTCTTTCCAACGTCTTTTTGAGATCCAACGATATCCAGTATGTCGTCGATGATTTGAAACGCGATTCCAAGATTCCGACCGTACGATTCAAACCCGTCCACCAGTTCCGGTGAAGCATCTGAAAGAAAAGCCCCGATCTGGCATCCGACCCCACAAAGCTCCGCGGTTTTTTCCGTGATCATGCGGATGTATTGAGCTTCGGTCAAATCAAATTTGCCTTGCCACGCGTTCTGTCGCATCTCGCCTTCGCAAACTCGATTGCTGGCCCGCGCCAGCATTCGCAAGGCTTCCGCTGAACCTGACAAACTCGCCACGTGAAACGAATGCGTGAACAGATAGTCGCCCAGCAGGACACTGATTTTGGGGCCCCATTTTGCGTTGGTGGTTTCGCGATGTCGCCGAGTTGCGGCTTCGTCAAGAAAATCGTCGTGAACCAGCGTCGCGGTATGGACCAATTCGAGCGCCGCAGCCATTTGAAGATGCGACTCTTTGATGCCGCCACAACTGGCAGCCGAAAGAAGCAAAAACACAGGGCGGATGCGCTTGCCTCCCATCAACCAACTGTGTTCAAGCAAAGAATCAACGAATGGTGTTTCGCTTTGCAGTTCGCGGCGTAGAATCTGCTGCACTTGATGCAGCTCATCGCGAATCGGCTCATACACTTCCTCCAGCGCCACCGAATCGGCGGCCTCCGACGTCGCGATCACCTCGGTAGGAGCTTGAGAGACATGGCCGTCCTTAACCGTTCCGTCACCCGTTGCCAGGTTGGACTCAATTCCGCGACTTGCAGCTTGGCTCACCGATCGTTCCTTTGAAAATCCCGTGTTCCTGTTCAACTCTGTAGTCCGTTCCGTCGAAACTGCCCGCTCTTGCCGCCAGACTTTTCGTCTAGCCGAACGTCCGAAATCTGCATCGCGCGATCAACACTTTTGCACATATCGTAGATCGTCAGTCCGGCAGCCGTAACCGCAGTCATGGCTTCCATCTCAACGCCTGTTCGTTCGTTGGCCGACACCGAAGCCACAATCTTGATCGTTTGGTCATCCTCAATCTGAAACTCAATGTCGACCGAGTCAATTCGCAGCGGGTGACAAAGCGGAATCAGGTCAGACGTTCGCTTGGTCGCCATCACCCCTGCAATACGGGCCAGCTCCAAAACATCGCCCTTCTGTATCTGCCGATCTTGGATTAACTTCAACGTTCTTGGCTGCATCTTCACGATTCCACTGGCTACCGCAACCCGATGCGTAATCGGTTTGGCCCCAACGTCTACCATTCGGGCGTGGCCGTCGGAATCGAAATGTGGAAGTTCAACCATCTTGATGACTTTACTCGTCGCTACTCAAACCGGTTATGGCTGGGCTTCGTGCTTGACGTGCTGGGCTTGAACAGTCCAAAGCCCAACTAGTCTGGGTAGTGGACTAACCGAGATCGAAACTCTAACAAAACAGGATTTCGGTCGTCTGGCTTTGCAAAACGTTCTTCGATCGCTTCGAACTAGCTCTAAAGTCAAGGGAAAAGCGATCACAAGCGATCAAGAATAACTGAAACGTTCAATAATTGACAGGAGGCGCGTGACCAATGGCCCTTACTTCGCCTGCAAAATTGTAGCGTTTGGGCGCGAGCCCTCCGGTTTCTCAGAGTTCCGCTTGAATAAAACCGGGGAGCTTGCGCTCCACCGCTACAAAGTAAGGGCCATTGGGCGCGTGACTTAAGTCCGTCATGGCGCTCTAAGGAAGGAGCTGTCAAAAAGAACTCACCAATACAGAGACACAGACCTTTAGCGGTGTCCATAGCGCGCATCAAAAACCGCTGCCTGATGGTCGTCAGGCAGCGGTCTGTGCGAAAGACGGCGAGCAGTAATTAGTTCTCGAATTAGTCGGCGAAAGCCTGGGCAGGCCTAAACCAATTCTTTAAGTGAACCAATCAATGTTCGAAGTCGCTCTGCCAAAAGGCTGGCATCAAACGGCTTCTTGAACGTTTCGTTGATTGCTGATCGGTCGAACGAGATCGGTTGCCCGTCGTCCGGCAGCAGTGCGATTAGAATCGTTTCCGCGAAGTCCGGATTCTTACGCAAGTTTTGACAAATCTGCATCGCTTCTACTTTACCGATCGAGAAATCGGTGATGATGCAGTCGGGATGAAAACTCTCAGCTTGGATACCAGCCTCAAAACCGCTGGCAGCTACAGCTACTTTGAAAGATTTCTCGGGAGGTAGCTCCCGTTTGAGATTCTCGATTAATACCTGATCTTGAGCGACAATCAGAATCTTGGCCATCGCTTCATCTTCTAGGTCTCCCAAAGGCATACCATGCTCTTTGAGGAATTTGATCAGGTATTCGCGTGGAATGCGACGGTCTTGCGAGCCGGGGATCCGGTAGCCCTTAAGGCGTCCCGAATCGAACCATTTGCTGACCGTGCGCGGGGCCACTTTGCAGATCTTAGCGACCTGTCCAGTTGTGAACACCTTCATCGCAGGCTCTCCATAACACTTTGAATCGTCTTTCGCCACACAAGCTAACCAAGTTCACAAGAACAGGGCTCTCAATGTGTAACTGCTTGTCTCTAATGTTCGTGAAAACATCTGGGTCGAAACAAACACGTAATCGCTTTATGTGGATGAGTTCGTTTCCGTACTCACTCACCCGTTACGACATCGGCTATACCTAATCAAACTATCGCTTGAATTCGCCAAAACCAGTGAGGAACAAATAATCGCCCCCTCATAATCAGCAAACTCATATCCAGTTTGAAAGCACAGTGACGATGACATCGCCTAAAGAGAATTGCAGCCTCGCTGTGTGTTTTGGGTCGACACACCTAAAAGCTTTTAACCGAGCATGAAGCTCAATTATTGAATTCCCCCCCAGGATTCCAAATCACTTACCAATGGCAAATCTGGTGAGACAAAAAGTCTCTTCGGAAGTGATTTGACTTCCTGCCTTATGTTTCGTTTATTCCGGGGGTGTTTCTTTAGACTCTTTCATCAATCGTAGGACTGAATCTCGTTGACAGGGAAAAAAGGCCTCAAACAGTAACCACTGTTGGGTTGATGGCAGCAAAACTAAGCAAAGAAGTGCAAGCATGGGTTGAATGCGTTGGCCGTCTTGTTCGGATTTTCGCTCGGTCAAACTTCCGCTGGGCTACGTCCGAGCAGGGCAGTGTTTTCGCATGACCGATCTCCTGTCTTTCAACCCATTCAACCCATTGGCGATCAATAACGGCAAAGGCGGTGGTTCTCGATTCGGGTTAGTCGGCCTTTGACAATCACGCCGATGTAGAAATTGATATTTCAACAGATTTAATCTCAGCGGTAATTGAGTTGCAAACTTGCGGATCAAATTTTGTATATTTCCGAAGGCCCAAAACTCAGGCGGTAGCTGACGTTTCCATCGACAGTTGAAACAAGCGTCAACTTTTTGCGCAGTCTGTCTTTTCTTTTTTGATGAGCCTCGCCTTTATTCGATGATTGTTTTCCCGAAGGTTGTGACAACATGTCTTTGAAATCGTTTCTAAAGTCGCTTTTATCTAAAAAAAACAATTCCGGTAGTCGGAAGCGCCCAATCTCCCGCAGGAGCAAGCTGACCTTTGAGTCACTTGAGCAAAAGAACCTTCTGGCGAGCCTGAGTTTTGATGCTGGCGCAGGTATCCTACGCGTAACTGGTGATAGTTTGGCAAATGTCGGCGAAGTCCATCACCTGAACTCGACAACCTTGCGGGCTTCAGTGGACAACCTACCAGATCTCGATGTTAACGCTTCCCAGGTAAACCAAATCATCTTCCTTGGTTTCGGTGGCGACGATCACTTTACTAATAACACAAACATTGAAGGGCTGATTCTCGGATTCAACGGGAACGATACGCTCATCGGCGGAAGCGCATTTGATCAGATCAACGGTGGAGCCGGCGACGACGAAATCCACGGTAACGGAGGTAACGACAGACTACTTGGTGCCATTGGAAACGACACATTGTTTGGTGGGGACGGGAATGACTCGATGTTTGCTGGCGACGGAATCAACACCATGCACGGAGGAACCGGCAACGACACCATGTTTGGCGGTGCAAACGCCGACACGATCTTTGGCAACTCAGGGATTGATCAGATCTTTGGACTCGCTGGAGATGATGTACTTAACAGCGGCGGTGGCGGTATCCCGGGCACAGTTGGTATCGCTCAAGCCGATTTGGTTCTGGGATTGGACGGCAATGACACCATTTCTGGTGCTGGCGGGCTGAACGTATTCTGGGGCGGTAACGGCAACGATACCTTCATCGGGGGCTCTGGGGAGAACCGAATGCATGGCCAAAATGGCGATGATACTCTGACTGGCGGAACGAGCAGCGACTACATCGCCGGAAACCTCGGCGACGATACGATCAATGGCGCCAGCGGTAACGACTTCATACTCCCAGGATTTGGAAACGACAATGTTAGCGGCGGAAGCGGATCTGACTTTGTCGTATTCACCGGAGATTCAACTGACTTCATGATCAAGGGCGGCTCGACCCTTGAAGTCCAAGACTATTTCGATATCGAAGGTCGCGATAACGTTACACTAGCCGAGCAATTCCGCTTTGATGATGGAGACCAGACACCAGTATCAGGCGTCACCAAGTCAGTAACGGTCCAACCGATCATCGTTTCAAATACGGACGGCTCAAATACCGCCGAGTATTTTGGCAACTCGGCTCAAGAAGCCGAAATCAAGCGGTGGTCAGAGTTCCTTTTGTACCAAGCCGGAGTTGATCTTCATTGGTTGCCCGAAGAATCGCTTAGAGACACCTTTGTCAACGTTGGCAATTCAAGCACTCGACCCGAAAACGATCTGGATACGACTGTTTCGATTGGAGACTCTTCGTTTGTAAGTCATGCGGACCCGACCGTCATCAACGCGTACTTTGTCGAAGTCGCAGCGGGTTTCAATGATACTGGTGAAAACGTTGTCAATGGTCTCGCCTACATCGACGACAATGGTGTCTCCATCCACGTCGGTGACAATCTCGTGACATTCCCCGGTGGCCGTGACGTGGTCGCAACGGTGTTCGTTCACGAATTAGTCCACAACCTTGGCTTAGGGCATATCCCGGGAACCGGCAACCTGATGAACGCGACAGGTGGTGGCAAGGACCTCAATAGCTCCCAGATTTCCACGATACTTAGCAGCCAATTCTCGTCCAACGTCTAGTTGGACAGCGCCACTTTGGCACTAAATGGTAACCCGACGCGTTAGTTTTGGAGTTGCACATTGCCAGCCTCGAAGAGGCGACAGGATGTAGCCTCATGCGTCAGCATGGGGGCATCGGCTCGCACAATCGCCTAAGCCGCGAAGCGGCGAAGCGGCGACAGGAATTGAAGCAAACACAAATTGGCACTAAGCTTCGCTAATCAAGCACTCGATGTTTTTCTGATTCTGAGATTAGTGTCAATTAGTGAGTATTAGTGTTCCCCTCGGTACTCTTTCCTAGGCCCCGACTACAAGGAATAGTTTTCCACTAAAACATCTGAAACTCGCCAACAGGTTCAAAGGCATTTTGGTAGTGGACGACATCCGGATCCTTCGATCCTTCCGGCCAGGTAATCGCGACGACATCAAATCGGGCTCGACACTGAGTCAGCCGGTTCCACTTGAGATACCCATAAGCCGTTTTGGTGAGATGCTGTTGCTTTTGCAAGTCGACGGCTTCGGCCGGAAGTCCAGCCGAATCAGTGGTCCTAGTTTTAACTTCTACAAACACGATCGTATCGTCATCAACCGCAATCAAATCGACTTCGCCGAACTTGCCCTCATAACCACGCGCAACGATGATCATGCCCTGTCGAAGCAACAAACGCTCAGCCTCGCGTTCGCCTCGATCGCCAAGTGACGTTGTTGGTGCAATCCGATCGTAAACGTCAACAAAAGCTCGTGACAACGTGAGCTTGCGAAACAGCTTTCGAGCCATTTTGGACATAAAAAAAGGACTCCGTTCAAAAAAAGAACCAAGTCCCTGGTATCGCCGCCACAACTCCGCGTGGCTATGTCAATGAATCTATGTCAATGATCTTATTTGGTCGGCGTAACAGCTTCTTTCACTGCTTCGGTAACCGCCTCCACAACAGGCTTGGCCGTTTCGGCGGCTTCAGTTACGGCCTCAGTCGTGCTGGTAACCACAGGCTCAGCGACCTTCTCAACCGCTTCCACAACCGCAGTGCCAGTGTCCTTTACTTCTACGGCCTTGCCTTCAGCAGCAGCCTCAATCGGTTTCGTTTCGACCGATGGCTGAACAATCGTTGCTTTCGCCGCAGCGCCAGTCGAATCCTTAGCAGGGAAATCGTTATTAACATCGGCCTTTGCAGCAGTCCCAGTTTCGCCAGCGCTTGGTGTAACCCCTGACGTCGCCGGAGGCTTCTGGCCAGGCGGTAGGTCAACCTCGGGGAAGTCGATAGAGGGAGCCTCGGGAACTCTCGCTCCTGGAGCTTCTCCAATCACTTCCTCTTGCCAGTTGGTAAACTTGGCGTACAACTCCGTGTAATCGTCGCTGGTTGAACGATTCAAACCGCGTCGAGCATTTCCCGCAAACGCAGAATCGGGAGCCTCGTCGATAAGCTTTTGGTAAAGCGCCTTTGACTCCTCAAATTCGCCAAGGCTTTCACAAGCATACGCCAGCGAAAAATGAGAAGCCTGCTCCAGCGTCGGTGTCTTGGCACTTGCTGGTGCATCGATCACGGACTGGAAATACTTCTTTGATTTTTTGATCATCCCAAAACCGGCTTCTTGGTCGGCGGCGAGAGTCGACAAACCCTCACGCAGTTGCCAGTCTCCAGCAAACTGTGACGCCCAAAGCCCAGCTTTTGAATCCGGATAGGTCTCTGCGACTCGGTTCCATTGTGAAATGTCTCCGGTCTGGCGTGCGATCGAGGAAGCACTATTTAGCTCCCGCCATTCGAAGGCCTTGCTGTCTGACAAACCACGTAGCCAAAACGTCATCAGCGCGAACGCCAAAAACCCCGCAACCAAAGCGAACACGATGGTTCCAATGTACGGTGTGACTGCGGCAAGCACTTTGTCACCGAACGTCAACGGTTCTTCGACGACCTCTTCCTCAACAACGGGAAGCCCGGAGCGTTTGGTCTTGTTTGGCTTTTTGTTTTTTTTCTTCTTTGCCGCTTTTTGATTCATCGTTCGACTCATGCTGGATCAATCATCCATGATCGCATCAGACTATCGGAAGCCCATTTTTCGTCGCCGGAGCGATTCCAAATAGACCGGTTAATTAACGCTTCAGTATACGAGCGTTTCGATTGGATGGTCAATAGCGACCCATCGCCCCAAAGAACTGCGAAAGAACTTGCTGGAATTACCCCTCATCGTCAAACCACTTGTCAGCTAAATTGTCGATCCGTCAACACATCGCGCATTGCTGATCCAAATGACGGCGTCCTGAAAAACCGAACCAGCAGCTTCCTGAGCCAAGTCATCGGGAACCCAAACCAACGCGAATACTGATCTCTACGAGTGATCCTTTGAGTCGTCTTAACCCAGATCAATCCGACGCCGTTAACACGCTCTCGGGCCCGATGCTCGTTCTTGCCGGCGCTGGAACTGGGAAAACAAGAGTAATCACGTTCCGAATTGCCAAGCTTATCAAATCGGGCGTTCCTGGCGAGCGGATCCTCGGCATGACGTTTACCAACAAAGCCGCCAACGAGATGAAGGAACGACTTGGCAAGATGATCGGCGGCTTCAACGGGAAACGAAAGTCAAAGCGCAAAAAGCCCAGCTCCAACACCGGCCAAGAAGAAGTCGACCACACTCCAACGATCTCGACGTTCCATTCACTCTGCGTCCGGATCCTCAGACGCCGAATTGAAACGCTTGGTTATCCCACCAAGTTCGCGATCTACAATCGAGGCGATCAGGAAAGCCTCGCCCGCAGTACGCTTCGCGAACTCAATATCGCCGACAAACTTCTCGCACCCAACCAGTTACTGTTTTGGGTCGGACACTGGAAATGTAAATCGCTGACCCCCGACCAAGCAATTCTTTCTTCCGAAAGCGACGCCCAACACCTCGCTGCGATCGGATATCAACGATACCAACGACAACTGAAACTCAAAGGAGCTGTCGATTTTGATGACCTCCTACTGTTAACTGAAAAGCTTTTCAAAGAACACGAAGACGTCCGACTAGAAGAAGCCGGCCGTTACGATCACGTTTTGGTCGACGAATACCAAGACACCAATACCAGCCAATATCGGATCGTACGAGCTTTGGCCGACGGCCATCGTAATTTGTGTGTCGTTGGCGACGACGACCAGTCAATCTACGGCTGGCGGGGCGCTGAGGTCGAACACATCCTTTCATTCAACAAGGACTGGCCTGACGCAAAAGTAATTCGCCTGGAGGACAACTACCGCTCAACCCAAGCGATCATCGAAGCGGCCAATACGCTAATCAAATTCAACTCGACTCGCCACGACAAAGTTTTGCGGGCCGCCCGGCCAGGAGGCCAGCCTCCACGCATCGCGCAGTACGAGAACGAAACCCTCGAAGCCCAGGAAACCGTTCGAAGCATCCAGCGAAGGCTTGACGAACAGGGCAGGGAGCCCAAAGATTTTGCAATCCTGTTTCGCACCAACGAGCAGCCAAGAGTTTTCGAAACCGAACTCCGCAAAGCCAAACTGCCCTATGTGCTGGTCGGCGGAATGTCGTTCTTTGATCGCAAGGAGGTCAAAGACGTCTTGGCTTATTTTAGTTTGCTCAACGAAAAGCCAGACGAGATTTCGATCCTCAGGATTATCAACACGCCACCTCGCGGCATCGGCAAAAAATCAGTGGAAGCGCTGATCAACCATTCAATCAAGAAAAAAATTCCGCTTTGGGATTTGGTGACCGACCGAGAGTCACGCCCAAAACTAACCGCAGCAACCAATCGCGGGCTCGATGACCTAGCCGCCAAAGTCGAGGATGTGCGGTATCAATCGCAAACTTTGTCGCTGGTTGATATGGCACGAAACATGATTTCGACGATGCGTTATCGCAATGAACTGGAACGCATCTACTCCGAACCCGAAGATCGCGAAGCCCGTTGGGCAACGGTCGAGCAGATCGTCAACTCGCTTGCGATCTACGAAGAGTCCGCCGCCAAGCCAAGACTAAACGACTTTCTGGACAAACTTCTCCTTGGCGAACAGGACGCCAACGACGAAAAGGAGAAGCAACTCAAGAAAAACGCGATTGTCCTGATGACAATGCACAGTGCCAAAGGACTGGAGTTTCCCGAAGTCTACATCGTCGGGTTGGAGGAAGGCATCTTGCCACATCACCGATCACTGGAGGAGGAATCATCGGTCGCAGAAGAACGACGCCTGTTCTACGTCGGAGTAACACGCGCCATGGAATTGCTCAATCTTTCGATGTCGCTCTCACGCATGAAGTGGGGTAAGCCCAGGGACACCATCCCCAGCCGATTCCTTTACGAAATAACCGGCCAAGCCGACCATCCCAATTACAAACGCAAACGCGGCACCTAGATCAAATCGTGACGCGCAACCTGACCTCCTGTTGCTTCAATCATTTGCCTCGGACGTCATCGGCGTGGGTTTGCCCAACGCGGCGATGAATTCCCAATTCCCAATTCCCAATTCCCAATTCCCAATTCCCAATTTCCAATTTCCAATTTCCAATTTCCAATTTCCAATTTGACATTTGACATTTGACATTTGACATTTGACATTTGACATTTGTGGTGACACACCTCCCCATGCGTGGCCGGCTGAAATACACGCCCAAAGGTTGGTCGTGCAGTCCCTCAATGGTAACCCGACGCGTAAGCGAGGGACGGTCCCTCGCTTACGCGTCGGGTTACCAAATCCACGCAATCTATGGAGCAACACCAAGACCGCTAGGCCAACAGTTGCTGGAGAACCACCGCAGCCACCCTCACGCTAGCGGTTCTGACATTGACCAACACATTGTCTGATTCTACTTTCCCACCCGGTTGAATTGCGCGATCAATGCGCATAGTTACCTATTACGGGAATCCGCCAAGCCAGGAAGGCACGGTATGACGTTGCACAATGAATCAAATCCCTCTGACTCGAACAACCAATCGCTCGGCAAACTGGAAGTTCGCAGCTCGAGAAACCAAACTTCGCAAACCGAGGCACGAAACCCGAACCAGCAAATCTTAAAGGTCTCACGGCGTCTATTCCTCGCCGGAGCCGTCGTGACCGCGGCTGGTTGCCAAAAGCTGATCGGGCGCGGCCAAAGCCCTGACACAACTCCGCTGGTACAGCTTTACGACGAAAACGTTTCGAAAACAAAATACATCGGTGACATCTGTGGAATCTACGGATTAAACTTTGCCAAAGTCGACGGGATCGGAATTGCGGTTGGACTTAATGGAACCGGAAGCGCCACCAAACCGGGAAGCCAACGCGATCAACTCATCCGCGATCTTGAACTCAACAAAAACATCGAAGACGCAAAAGCACTGATCAAAAGCGACGATACCGAACTGGTTGTCATGTACGGCTTGCTTCCGCCTGGAATCAAGAAGGGCGATACGTTTGATCTCAAAGTCACCGTTCTGGGCAGCTCCGATGCAACCAGTCTTGAAAACGGCACGGTACTAATCTCGAGGCTACGACCAATGCGTCGGCTTGGCCGAGGCGTCAAACAAGGCCACGTCACGGCACTTGGAAAAGGCGGTATCGTTGTCGACGCGACATTCGATGCGCGGCAAGATCAATCAAAACAGCTTCACGGCGTCATTCTCGGTGGTGGCAAAGCACTCGAAGACCGACCGCTCGGGTTGGCGATTCGCACCGATGACTTTTCCGCGAAAACAACGACGCAAATCTCGCGAGCGATCAACTCGCGCTTCACCGCAATCAGCACGCAAGGTCGCAAAGGCGTCGCCGAACCTAAAACCGACAAACAAATTGAGTTGGTGATTCCCGACAGCTACCGCCTCAACGTCGGTCGTTACCTCGCGGTCATCAAAAACATCGCTTACTCCGAACCGGTCGCCGATCGAGTCAACCGAATGGAAGAGCTCGACCGCGAGATGAGCCAACCGTCCCAAGCCGGTGAAACAGCACTGAAACTCGAGGCACTTGGCAAAGAAGGCATCCCGGCCCTCAAACGAGCTCTCCGTCATCACGACCTAGAGGTCCAGTTCCATGCCGCCCAAGCGTTGGCGTATTCCGGCCACGCCGATGGCGTCGAAATTCTGGTCAAAGCCGCCAAAGACGAACCGGCGTTCCGTTGGCACGCCATGACCGCATTGGCTTCGTTTGACGACATATCAACTGGAATCGGATTGTCAGATTTGATGCAGGTCGAGTCCGCCGAAACTCGATACGGTGCCTTCCGCGCGATGCGAGCCCGCTCGTCCAACGATCCGTTGGTTGCCGGAGACTGGCTGGCTGGCCAATTCCACCTTCACGAAATTCCGTCCGATGCTCCGCCGATGATTCACTTCTCGCGAGCCAAACGACCTGAGATCGTCTTGTTCGGCCACGACCAGACATTGTCAGATGAGTTCCTCCACGTTGAAACGGGCCTGACGGTTCGCAGCAATGGCAACGGCACGGTTTCAGTCAACTCTTACTCCGCCAAGTACGGCGAAGAAAAAATTGTTTGTACCAACAAAATTTCCGACGTCATCCGCGCACTGGCGAAACTGGACTACGGCTACGGGTCGTTGATGAAAATGTTCCGAGTCGCCAACCAGTCCGACATGCTCAACACTCGCTTGGTCGTCAACGCGATTCCAAAACTCGGTCGAACATACTCGCCCGACGAGTCGATCGGCCAACTGGCACCAGAGAAATCCAACCGCTACGTCGCCGAGCCGCTGCCTGAATTGTTCAGAACCGGTCAAGAGACCAGCAGCAAACGACGTGTCGAAGAAGAAACCGTTGGGGAGATTGCCAAAGAGATCGCCGCTGAACAAGAAGCAAACGATACGCGATGGAGTAAAATAATGAAGGGCTTAACCAAAGGTGGTTTCGAGTAACCAACCGCCGATCTAGTCGCGGACATGTTTCCGCAAAGAATTTCGTGACATCTCAACGACTGAAAAAATGACCAGTCAACCATGTTAAAAGCTCTTGAACTCAGTGGGTTTAAGAGCTTTGCTGATAAAACTCGATTCGAATTTCCAGCCGGGATCACCGTTGTCGTCGGTCCCAATGGATCGGGAAAATCGAACATCGTCGACGCCATCAAGTGGGTCCTTGGTGAGCAGAGCGCGAAAAGTCTGCGCGGCAAAGACATGTCCGATGTGATTTTCAAAGGCTCCAGCGGCGCTAACGCTCGGCGACCGGCAAACGCCGCAACCGCCACCATTATCCTCGACAACGCCGAAAATACATTCGCTTTTGACGCCGAAGAAGTCCACGTCACACGGCGGGTTTATCGCAGCGGCGAGTCTGAATACCTGATCAACGGCGAGACCGCGCGGCTCAAAGACATCCGCGAGATCTTTCGTGGCACCGGTGTTGGCACAGACGCGTACAGCTTGATCGAACAAGGTAAAGTCGAACGGATGCTGTCGACCAGCCCCAAAGATCGTCGGGCGATTTTCGAAGAAGCCGCCGGGATCAGTCGTTTCAAAGCCAAAAAGGCCGACGCCCAGCGACGCCTCGCTCGTGTCGAAGGCAATTTGATCCGGCTCGCCGACATCGTCGAAGAAGTCGGCAGTCGCTATCGCAGCGTCAAAGCCCAAGCCTCCAAGGCCGCCCGTTACAAAGAACACTCCGACCGACTACAACAACTACGAACATTTGTCGGACTCAAAGACTGGAGCTCGTTCTCCGAGAAGCTTGATTCGGCCTCTACCCAGTTCCAACAGCAATCCGAAGCAGCAAAAAAATTCGAAGCCGAGATCGAGAAACAAAGCTCGGCAACCAAAGAAATCGAAGCCCAACTGGATGAGATTTCAGAGGGGCTCGTTAAACACCAAGAGAACGCTGGCAACGTTCGCGAAAAGATCGCGCAAGTCGAATCGCAATTGTCCCTCAATCGCTCGCGAGTCGAAGATCTCAACTCGCGAAAACCGCAAATGGAAGAGCAGTTCCAGCGAGCGGCCCAGCGAACGGATGAATTCAAAGCGCGAATCACGACGGTTGAAAAAGAATCCGAAACGGCAGAGCTCAACTATCGAGAAGCGTCTGACAGTTTGAAAAAACTGGAAGCCGAACTTGCCGACGTTGATCAAAAGATTGCCTCAGTCAGTTCCAGCTTCACATCCAAGCGAAACAAATACACCGAACTGATCTCGATCATCTCGGAGATCGGCCGGATGGTTAGCGCCGCCGATTCACAGGTCGCCAACTACACCGAATCAACGGCGCGGCTTGAGCAGACCGTCAGTGGTTTCACTGCTGACCTCCAATCACACCAGGCTTTGTTCAAAAAGCACGAAGACGAACGGGAACGGCTGCAAGTCGAAGCCGAATCAAAAGACACCGTGCTGGCCGATGCAAGAAAACTTTACGACCAGTACAAATCCGAACTTGCCGGCCGGCGTGAACGCTTAAACGAATTGTCAACCAAAGCCGCCGGGCTGGAGCAGCGAACCCAAGTCATCGAGGAACTCGAGAAAAGCCTCGAAGGCATCAACGCGGGTGCGAAGGAGCTCCTTCAACATTCAAAATCAGGCAAAAAAGGCCCGATGGCCGACGTCATTGGACTGGTCGCCGACCTCGTTTCGGTCAACGTCCAGCACGCCGCGATCGTTGATGTCGCGCTTGGCGAGATGGCCCAGTTTGTCGTTGTCGACGGCGACGAGTTGATCAACCAGATCGCCGACCAGCGAATCAAACTTAACGGCCGGGTCGGATTGATTCAGCTCGACGCGCCGCCAACCCTTGGTGCCGACCCCAACATTAATCTCAACGGCGCTACCGGAGTGATCGGCCGAGCCGATCGCTTGGTCCAAGTCCAACAACCTTACGTTTCCTTCATTCGCCAGTTACTCGGTGGAACTTGGATCGTAAAAACGCTTGGCGATGCGCTCCACCTTCACGCCAATCACGACGGCGGCGACAAAGTCCGTTTCATTTCGCTTGACGGAGAGGTCGTCGAGTCCGACGGTGCCGTCGTTGTCGGACCAAAATCAATGACCGCCGGCCTGGTTTCTCGAAGAAGTGAGCTTCGCGCACTCAAACGGGAGCTGGAAAAACTGGACAAAGAAGTCAAGACTTGCCGTCAACAAGTTGAGGAACTGACCGAGAACGAAGCGACCGCGCAGTCCGCCGTCGAGCGTCAGCTTAACGAGAACACCGAACTGGCGTCACGAGTTTCCGATCAGGCGATGCAAGCCAAGGCTGCCCAGAAACAGATCCAGCAAACCGAAAAGCAACTGGAAAAAACTCAAACTGAACTACGCGAGTCGGTTTCAAAGCTTGCCGCCGTCGAAAGCAAACTCGCATCCGATCGCAGCCAGCTCTCAGTTCAGGAAATGGAAGCCGCAACGATCACGCAGCTGATTTCTTCGGAAGAGAGTCAAGGCAAAGAAATGCAGTCACGGCGAGCCGAAATTGAACACGCCACAACGGCAGCCAAAGTAAAACTGGCCAAAGCCGAGCAAACACTCGAAGGCGTCCAAGCACGCGTAGCCCAGTATCAGCAGGAGTTCGAAGAACAACAGCAAGCCTACGAGCAATTCAAACTTCAAAAGTCGAACGATGAACAAACCGAAGAACAAGCCAAACTTGAAATCGAAAAGTTCTCTGAGGAACTGACGAAGCTAAACCTTGAAAAAGACGAGCTCGCTGATGTGCTTACCAAGTTCACTCAGAATCGCCTCGAAATCGACACCAAGCGTCGCAAGCAGGCCACCGAACTGACCAGCCAGCGGGACCAACTTCGCTTGGCCCAAGACAAAGCTCACCAATCCAAGATGCGGATTGAACAGCTCAACATGCAGCGCGAACAGCTCGCCCAAAGGATGGAAGAGGACTACGGCATCGACATCGCTTCGGCCGAAGAACCGACCGTTGAGGAAATTGCAGAGCGAGAAAAGATCGATTCCGAAATTTCAGAACTGCGGAAAAAGATCGGCAGTATCGGTTCGGTCAATCTTGACTCGCTTCAGGAACTGGAAGAACTCGAAGGCCGGTACCTCTCGATGGACGAGCAGTACAAGGATTTGGTAGAAGCCAAGGAAACGCTTGAAAAGATCATTGCCAGAATCGACAATGACAGTCGAAAGCTGTTTGTCGAAACACTGGAAGCCATCCGGCTGAACTTTCAAAAGCTGTTCCGGCAGACTTTTGGAGGAGGAAAGGCAGACATCATTCTTGAGCCCGACGTCGATCCGCTCGAAGCCGGCGTCGAGATCATTGCCACACCACCGGGAAAACCGGAATTCAACAATTCGCTGCTTAGTGGTGGTGAAAAAGCGCTAACGGCGGTTTCGCTGCTAATGGCGATCTTTCAGTTTCGACCAAGCCCATTCTGTGTCCTGGACGAAGTCGACGCGCCGTTCGACGAAGCCAACATCGGTCGCTTCATCGATGTACTTCGCAGCTTCCTTGGTTGGACCAAGTTCGTAGTCGTAACGCACTCCAAAAAGACGATGACCGCTGCCACGACGCTTTACGGCATCACCATGCAGGAGTCGGGAGTCTCCAAACGAGTGAGCGTCCGATTCGAAGACGTCAGCGAAGACGGTCACATTTCGGAAGAGGCAATCAACCGC
>CALJOA010000079.1 GCA_937981585.1 uncultured Pirellulaceae bacterium
CCATTGAATTGCGAACTAAATATTATCCCAATTTGCCCCAAGATGTTTCGGGCCGAACTGAAAGAGGGCGCATCTGATTCGAGCCAAAACAACCGACCGCGTCCACCGCAACATTCGCGTTACATCCGGAGTTAACGTTGCGCTTACTCGAACCGATCGTCCAAGCCCACTTCAGAGAACAAGTGAACGATTCCGAATCAAGTTTAGACAATTAGAATTCGGTCTATATCCGGCCTGAGCAATCCTAGCTATATTGTGAGCAGTGAATTGCAGCGCCAATCAGGCGTTCTGTCCAAAGACGCGCGTTGTCTCAAATAGTTAATGGTCCGGTTGGTTTTTCTGCTTTCTAAGCGGATGCCCTCCCAAACAGGCAAAATAACATAGTGAGTTCAAAAGGAAATCCAGAATCAGAGATGGATATCGAAGCCATCAAAGGTGCCGTTCGTACAATACTGACCGCGATCGGCGAAGATCCGGATCGCCCGGGACTGCTGGAAACTCCTCGGCGCGTCGCTCACATGTACGCCGAGATGTTCTCTGGCCTGGCATTAGACCCATCCCGCCACCTTTCGGTTACGTTCCCCGAAGCGTACGACGAGATGGTCTTAATCCGCGACATTCGGTTTACGAGCATGTGTGAGCATCACTTGCTTCCATTTTCCGGAGTCGCCCATGTGGCATATATTCCCGATGGAAAAGTCACCGGGCTGAGCAAAATTGCGAGAGTCGTTGAAGAGGTTTCACGAAAGCCTCAAGTCCAAGAGCGGATGACTCAGACGATCGCCGAGATGGTCGAAACGCACCTCGAGACGTCGGGGGTCGCCGTCGTCGTCAGTGCCGAACATTCTTGTATGTCGATTCGGGGAATTCGTAAACCGGGCAGCAAGACGATCACCAGCGCGCTACGAGGTGAGTTCAAAGAGAACCAACCAACCCGCGCTGAGTTCATGTCGTTGATCAACGGCGCAAACTAGTCGGTTAGTTGCACGGCCTCTCCGAGGCCTTGAAGGTCTTGGGTTCTTGGTCTGGGCCCTAGTATCTCGGCCTATCGCCGACAACCGTGGCTAGGGCCGAACGGCTGGTGTTGTTAGGGCGTTTTTTGCAATAATCACTGCTCCGGAGAGCCGAGCTACTACAGAAGCTGCTCTAAACGTGCAACTGCCCAGCCATCCCCGAGAAGTAATTCAGAACTGCCAGTTCGGCGATGTCCTTGGAAAAGTGATTGGGACGTCGATGGAACTCACAGAAGTCACGACACTGGTGAATCAAGTCTTGAACATGGCAGAAGCGGAACGGTCGTCCGACTCGCTTGTAGTGGTACTCGATCAGGTGATCCAGCACACCGTCTTCGACTTGAAAATTCATTCGCTCCAGCTCTGACGCGAACAGGTTGCGGAACTGCTTTTCCGTTGGATCGAAAACTTCGACCTTGTACGGAATCCGGCGCAGAAACGCTTCATCACACAACTCGGTTGGCTCAAGATTGGTTGAAAAAATCAACAGCTGTTCAAAAGGAAGCGAAATCTGTCGGCCCGATGGTAAATTGAGAAAGTCGTTTCCTGACTCCATCGGAACGATCCAGCGATTGAGAAGCTCACGTGTCGAAATCTGCTGACGACCAAAGTCGTCGATCACCAGGCAGCCACAATTGCTTTTCACGTGAATCGGTGCCTCGATGATTCCGGTGACCGGATTGAGCGTCGCCTCAAGGTGCTTCATTTCAAGCTCACCACCAATCACAATCGTCGGTCGTTCAATGCGAATCCAACGTTGGTCAATCTGCAGGTCGTTGGTGATGCTCGACGTCTCTTTAAGCGGAACCGATTTGTGAACACTCGGATCAAACATCCGAATGACTTCGCCACCAACGGTAATGGAGCGAGGAATCCAGATGTGATTCCCAAGCGCGTAAATCGCACGCTTGGCGATACTGGTTTTACCATTGCCCGGAGCACCGAACAGAAACATGCTCTTGCCCGAATTGATCGCCTGCCCGAGTTGGCTGATCTGGAGATCGGTAACTTCGAGATCACTAAGCGCCGCAGCAACATCGGCGAACGAAGGGCTCAGATTCTTGATCGACTGCCGCATCACGGCTTTGCAATACTCGCCCAACCCAACCGGCGCCGCACCGCAATAGGTGCTTCGCGAAAGATGAATTCGAGCCTGCTCGACGCCTTTGGGAGAAAGCTCATACTCGAAATCTCCCACGCCAGAAGACTGCTTGTGCCCGATCAACATGTCCGACTTCAATGAGTCAAGGACCGGACGAAGCAGCGCGAAAGGAACCTTGACTTGGTTGGCAATTCGAGCGCCTGAGTTGTTCCCGTGCAAAAAGAGAAACTTCAGCACCAAAGGAAACAAGTCGTTTTGATGCAGGCCAGCGTCCTTGAGCGTTTTGGGCTCACGAGGCACAAACTCGTCAGCGGCTTGCTTGGCGGCAGGTGCTGCTTCGGTTGTTGGCGCAACGGGAGCGGTTTGAATTGGCATTTCCCCGGCTGGATTGGGGCTGAAGCTCGACTGTGTATCCATCCTGATTTCGTCTCTTTGAAACTTGCTGAACCCGACAACGCCGCCGAGGAAGATCTCAACGGTTTATTCGAGAAAAAACACCCGAGAATCCAAACGATCGTCACAACTAGCACACACTTAAAACCCAAGGGTTATTCGTAAGCTAGGTTTCTACGCCTCTGAATTTGCTTGCAAGACGCATCGTATTTCTCCCTTTGAGTTTCGACGTGACCGAGACAACTGAGCCAAACATTCTGTGGCAACCGTCGTGACCCCCCACGCCGTCATATTTATTCGATAACTTTTTCGTGTTGTAACGATGATCCACGTCCGGCAACTGACCAAGATTTATAAAGACATCCATTCAGGGCACTTCACCGCTCTCAACGGAATCAGCTTCGACGCGATGCCAGGTCAGATCTATGGACTGCTCGGCCCTAACGGCGCCGGTAAAACGACGGCTTTGCGGATTCTCAGTACCGTTCTTAAACCGACCTCTGGCACTGCCGTGGTCAATGGTTTCGACGTCATCTCACATCCAGAGCAAGTCCGGCGTCAAATCGGATTCGTCTCCTGCAACACCGCGATCTACGATCGCATGACGTCGTGGGAGATGATTCATTACTTCGGTCAGCTTTATGGAATGGAGCCGGAAAAGCTTCAAATCAGAATGGAATCGCTGTTCGAAAAGTTCCAGATGAACGAGATTCGCAACGTTCTTTGCAGCAAGATGTCGACCGGAATGAAACAAAAGGTCTCGATCGTTCGCGCGATGGTCCACAATCCGCCGGTACTCGTATTCGACGAGGCGACGTCAGGACTGGACATTCTGGTGGCTCGAGAAGTCCTCAAAACTGTTGAGCAGCTTTGCGATCACGGCAAGTGCGTGATCTTTTCTTCCCACATCATGAGCGAAGTCAAACGGCTTTGTGATCGTGTCGCGATCATGAACAGAGGCAATATTCTGGCCGAAGGATCGATCGAAGACCTCTCCCGCAAGTACGAACAAGACGACCTTGAAGAACTGTTCTACCAAATGATTTCGGTTTCCGAGAAACAACACGAAGCGGAACTCACGAACATGCGATAGCCGTCAACGCAAAACAAAACGACCCAACAACATAGCAGTCACAGACATGAAGTGGAAAAACGTAAAACTGATTTTCAAACGCGAGTTGCGCGACCAACTGCGCGATCGTCGTACGTTATTCACGGTCGCGATCATGCCGTTGGTGCTTTACCCATTGATGGGTATGGCGATGCTTCAGGTCGCTCAGTTCATGCGGGAGTATCCCACCAAAGTCTGGGTCATCGGCGCTGACAACATGCCAACTGAACCGGCGTTCCTCGTTGATGGCGGAATCAACCCAGAGTTCGTCACCGATGAGGAACAGGCTCTGATTCACCTCGGATTGTCCGACGAAGGCGACACCGAATTTCAGAAAATCGTGAAGCAACTTCGCGAACAAGACGACATCCCCAGCGGCCCGGCATTATTTGATGAGTTGATCAAGACGGAAATGAAACGACGAGGGTTCGATGTCGCCGTGATCATCCCATCTCCCATTGAACTTCCTGACCCTCTCCAGCGGCGCTCCAAAAATCTCGACTCGGGCGATGAACCTGATTCAACAGGCGACCAAATCGAAGAGGAATCGAAAACGTCGATCTACGTTTTCCAAAACTCGGCAAACGATAAATCAAGAATGGGCGCAGAACGCTTCAACGGTGCGCTGCACAAATGGAAAATCAAAACGATCAAAGACACCCTCTCGTCTCACGACGTACCTTTGTCGCTGGTCACCGGAATCGGTATCACCAGCGCCGACGTGGCAGATCAAGTCGGAATACAAGCCGCAACGTGGTCGAAGATCCTCCCGTTTATCATCATGATCTGGTCGCTCACCGGAGCGTTTTATCCCGCGATCGACCTGTGCGCTGGTGAAAAAGAACGCGGCACGTTTGAGACGTTGCTCAGCAGCCCCGCCGCCCGCTCTGAAATCGCGATCGGAAAACTTCTGACCGTGATTAGCTTCAGCATGGCAACGTCGATTCTGAATCTGATCAGCATGGGTTTCACCGGGATGTTTGTCGTTTCAAAGATGGGTTCGACAATGGGTGGTTTGTCGCTTGGCGCCCCACCACTGGCCTGTATCGGCTGGCTGTTGCTGGCACTGATTCCAATTTCGGCTCTATTTAGTGCAGTTGCACTTGCTGCGGCGGCGTTCGCTCGCAGTAGTAAAGAGGGCCAGTACTACCTCGTGCCATTGATGATGATCTCGATGCCGTTGATGATGGTACCGATGCTTCCAGCGGCGCAACTGGATTTTGGTACCAGCCTGATTCCAGTCAGCGGTCTGATGTTGATGCTTCGCGGATTGATCGAAGGCCAGTACGCCGAGTGTATCAGGTTCGCCGGTCCCGTTTGTGCGGTAACGATCGTATGTTGCTGGCTTTCGGTACGCTGGGTTGTCAGTCAATTCAACAGTGAAACGGTACTGTTCCGCGCCAGTGAACGGGTCAGTATCGGATCCTGGTTCAAACATATCATGGCCGAACGAGATCAGCTTCCTTCAGTCGGAAGCGCGATTCTTTGCGGTGTCGTGATTTTGGTTGCCAAGTTTTTCATCGGATTCGCCGTTCAAGCCCCCGGGTCTTTCGGCGGGTTTGCGATCCAGACCGTCATCATTCTGGTTGCGACGGTTGCCGTTCCAGCGATCATGATGGCGCTGGTTCTGACGCGGAACGCGGTTTCGTCGCTGAAGCTGCGTGGTTGCAGTCTTCCGATGGCGTCGGCTGCGGTTTTGGCTGCGATCTGCCTCAATCCTTTGATGACTTGGTTCACTGGCCTGGTCATGCAGATTTATCCACCAAGTGGAGATCTGGTGCAGCTTGAGCGCGTCGTCTCACACATCCTCACCAGCGCGCCTGGATTGTGGGCGATCATTCTGGTCTTTGCCGTCGCTCCGGCGGTGCTGGAAGAAATTGCATTCCGTGGGTTCATCCTCTCAGGCCTCCAATCGCTGCGAAGCAAGTGGCAAGCGATATTGATCACGAGCTTTTTGTTTGGCATCGCCCATGGAGTCATTCAGCAGACGATGATCACATTTGCTGTTGGGATGATCCTGGGCGTCATCGCGGTTCAGACTCGCAGTATCATTCCATGCATTCTGTTTCACATGACGCACAACAGTTTGGCAGTTCTGCTTTCTTCGGCCAAAGGTTCCGTCGTGGAGAATTCGGCCTTTCTGAGCCAAGTGCTTTACACTGCCAACGGCGAGAACTATCAATACGCGATCATTCCCGGTATCCTGATGTCTGTCGTGGGCGTAATGCTGATCGTTTGGTTCATTCGTTTGGATGCAACTCCAGTCGTCAGGACTGAGCGCAGTAAGCTCTCACGCTTGTTCGCTCGTATTTTTCCATTGAAGCCACAGACTTGACCGACCGAACTCTGAATTTTCAATCCGGGGACTCGAGCAGTTCGAAAACCGTTTACCGGGCAAGCTGGGTTTGCCCGGTTGATCAGCCCCCAATTGAAAACGGATTCGTGGAAGTCAACAAAGAAGGCTCTGACCGGAGGACGATCTCCAACGTTGGAACGTTTGCCAACTACAACGGTCCAAGCGAATCTGTTGTTGACCTAGGCGATGGGGCAATCATTCCCGGGCTGATCAACGCCCACACGCACCTAGAGTTTAGTGACCTACCCCGACCGCTTGGTCGGCCAGGAATCCGATTTACCGATTGGATTCGCTTGATCGTAGAATCCCGACACGCCTCCAACCAGGATTCGCCTGCCAAAAAAGCCGAGGCGATCAAACAGGGAATCGCACAGTCGGTAAAGTCTGGCGTCGTCGCGATCGGAGAGATCTGCACGGCTCCGTTTGTCTTAAACGACTATGTTTCCGATGCTCCAGTTTCGATGCTCCACTTCCTTGAGCAGCTTGGTTCCGACCAAGCGGTACTTGCCGACAAGCGATCTGAGCTGACGGAACATTTGAGCGCAAACCAACGAGATTCAAACGGACAAGTGCAATCAACGTTTGGTGCCAGTCCTCACGCCCCGTACTCGTGCCATTCGAATCTCGTACAGCAGATCTGCCAGATTGCGGCAAACCAGAACAGCATCGTGGCCATGCATTTGGCGGAAACGAAAGAGGAGCGAGAACTGCTTGACTCTTCCAGCGGTGATTTCGTCGAGCTGTTGAAGAACTTTGGTGTTTGGAACCCGGAAAATTTCGGGCCGCAGCGATCGATTCTCTCTACTCTCCAAACACTCTCAGCGTGCGACGCCCTGATCATTCATGGCAATTACTTGGATGACGTTGAACTCGATTTTATCGCTCAACATCGCGATCGAATGAAGATCGTTTTCTGCCCACGGACTCACGATTTTTTTCGCCACGATCAGTATCCGATTAAAAAGATCGTGCAACGAGGTATCGGGCTCTCGCTGGGGACAGATTCTCTGGCGTCCAATCCGGACTTGAGAATGTTCGAAGAGCTGAAGCAAGTCGCGAAAACGTTTCCGCAACTTGCAACCCAGCAGATCCTTGAGATGGGAACGATCAACGGTGCTTCGGCAATGGGTTTGGAATCGAAATTGGGAACGTTGACGGTCGGGAAATCTGCAGCGATTGGCTTTGTCGAACAAAACGAACTCGATCCCGCCAAGCAGGTCGACCAGTGGCTACTAGCAACTACGTCGACGTGCCGGCGGATCGAAATCTAAAATCTAACGGCCCGTTTGAAAGCGGACCATTGAATGGCGAATCACGACAGAAGCTGAGTTCCGTGAGTCAAAGCGGCTCCGGCTCTCAGCGCTCCGGCGATGATGACGGTCTCGGCGATCTCTTCCTGGGTCGCGCCGGCTTTCCCAGCTGCCTCCTTGTGAAGCTCAAGACAATAATTGCACTGTGTTGTCAGAGCGACACCCAGTGCGATCAATTCCTTGTACTTTACCGGGATGGCCCCTTCGGCCATCGCCGATTCGTTGAAACTCATGAACTTCTTCCAAGCGTCGTTTTGAGCTTGATCGAGCTTGCCGAGCTTTTTGAGGTTCTCCATTGATTGCATGACTGTTCCTTAGTTGAAAGTTGACGAATCGAAATTTAAGAGCAATTCGAAACTGATTTGAGTTTGAATTTCCCTGTGGAATGTGACGACGTTAGTTACGTCCCGCCATGACGCCACCGTCGACGTCCCAGACCGCCCCGGTAACCCAACCACTGCGGGCTTGGTCCAACAACGTTGCAATCACGCTTGCGACGTCTTCAGATTGGCCAACGCGCCCGATTGGATGAAATCCGTTGAAGCCTTGCAGCGTTTCCTCAATTGCATCTGGCTCAATGAACGCTCCGTAGATCGGTGTCACGACGACAGCCGGTGACACAGCGTTGACACGAATTTTGTCGTCCGCCAACTCCATCGCCAGATGTTGGGTCAGCGAATGAAGCCCGGCTTTGGCCATCGAATAAGCAGACGATGGCGTTGCTTTGACCGCCTGCTTGGCCCACATCGAACCGATGTTGACAATCGAACCACCACCATGCTTCTTCATGTTGCGAACGACTGCCTGGGTTACGAAAAACGTTCCGCGATTCAAATTGTGATACTTGTCGTAGTCCGCTTTTGTATGATCCAGGAATGGGGTTGGCTTGAAGTAACCGGCTGAGTTGACCAACTGATTGAAGTGACGCGAGTCACTATCGAGTTTGGTGACGAACGCATCGACCGCTTGTTCGTCGTAGAGATCTAGCGACGCCGTTTCGACTGTCCCCAGCGAACTCAATTCAGCTTTGGCAGCCGCGAGTTTCGTTTCATCTCTGGCGACAATCAGAACTGCATTGCCTTCCTCCAACAATTTGCGGGCCGTCGCTTTGCCCATCCCGGTTGAACCTCCGATAATAATCGCAGTAGTATCTGAATTTGCCATGGTTTCTCTCCTAATTACGCCAACCTACCTATCAGTAGGTAGCTCAATGTGCTAAATAAAAAAAGTTTAAGCAGAAAGCATCTTTATCAACTGTCGGATAATGGTTGAGAACCGTTCTGGTCCGCCATCACAACGAGCAGTCAACAAGCCACCTTCCAACGCAGCCAAAACGATGTCTGGCGAACTCCCCGGCGACAACGAGCCGTCCTGGGCGCCTTCGTCGAGAATCGCTTGAATCGAGTCGATATTGCTCCGGAAGAATTTTCGCACAAGTGCCGCCTCGGGTTCGTCGAGGCTATACAGCTCCGCGACCAACATTCCGCAAAGGCAGCTTTTATCCTGATCTCCTTCTTCAAGCGTTTGCAGGAACAGCCCACAGTAACGCTTGAGCTTGGTCTTACCAGACACTTTGGAATCGAGAACCTTACGAACAATTTGCTGAAATTCGACTTGGTAGCGTTCCAGCAATGCACGAACCATCTCGGCCTTGGTGGCAAAATGATGATGCACACTTGCTTTCCGAATTCCAACGGCATCACTCAAGTCTTTGAAGCTCATGGCATTCAAGCCGTGTCGCTGTATCAAGTCCTGCGCAACATCAAGAATTCTTGTTCGCGTATCTGTCTTTGCGGTACCCATGCCTTTACCCTACCTATCGGAAGGCAGGTTGTCAACAGATGAGCCAATTTCACCTTGAATCAGTCCCAAGCGATGCAATGGCCTACGCTGTGTCAGGGACCTGCAGATCGTTGCCCTTCCGTTTAGCGATAATCACGATTCGGGTTTTACCAAGCCGTGTCAGAATCAAAGTCGCTTTGTTAGGACCAGAAAGCTTCATTCGTCCGTACTGCTCGGCGGTGACATTGTCGATACCGCGTTTTTTGACTTCGACCAGACCAACGTCCAGCGACTTGAGGATCTTGACAGTTTGCCGAAGACTCATCGGCAAAATTTGAAGCACCTGAAATCGCGACAACAGGGGGTCATCAATTTCCTGATCGCCAGTCAGATAGATAATCGGAGCAGAAAACCGCCGTAAACCGTACTGCCTGGCGATCACGTCTGTCATGCCGGCCGCCAAAACTGCGGCATGGGGTTCGTAAACGAACTCATGAACCGAATCGAACATCGCGACATTCTGATCTAACTCGTCTTCCTTGATTGAAATCTGGCTCACACGCCCGTCTCGGCCGATGTGAGTCGCGGTGCGATGACCGGCAAGCTTGGAGAACGGGCCCGACCAGAGAATCTGCTGCTTACACTCTCGTTGATCACCGATCCATTCGCGCTGGAGATCATCTGGAAAGTAGTCTGCTCGCGGTGTTGCAGGTGCGACTTTGATCGCCAAATTGCAGTCGGCTGAAACCCGCTCAAAGATTGATTGAAGCGACGGACTGAAACGATTTCCCCGCACTGTGCGATCTTTCATCCGTCGGTCAGGGTCGATGTGAATTCCATCCATCGAGCCGATATCAAAGTTTTCAAAATCAACTTGTTCGACCGAGCACAACTCTGGAGCCAAACCGCTGGCTGCCAGATTGGATCTGGCGAACAACGAGGTCAACTCATCCGCATCAACGCCGACGGTTCGAAGACTGGACGAATCGATTTGCGGGGAGCCTTGGGAAGTCTCATCGTAGCTGGAATTTCGAATCCCACGTTTGCCAAGTCCGATCAAATCGCCGCCGATCCCACAGCAGATGTCGGCGACGTTCTCAAGCCCGGAAAACCGCATCGCCTTGTACTGCGCGATCAGCTTGCCCGAGGCTTGCTCAAGTCCGCGCCGAGTAAAGAACATATTCTCAGGGCACGAAAACTTCTTCTTTGCACGAATGCGAAGTTGAGCCTGCTCCATCGCCAAAGCCGATCGCTCGGGGGAAATCTGCTTGCGCAGTCGCTTGGCGATTCGAACCGCATTAATCTGATTCTCGATCGCACCTTGCACCTCGTACAGGATCGGAGCGGCCTCGCCCGAAACCAACCAGCGAAAATCGTCGACTGTAGATGGAGACATGCTGAGTTGGTTATCGCGTTGGTGATATGTTCAGTAATCTGGACAGGTTATGGTACATGGTTATCGAATGCTCTGGAATCGCTGCAGCCCAATCGAACTGATGATTAAAAATGTGATAGGATGATGCCTGATTCCAGCCACTTAGCCCTCCGTTATTCGCCACGGCCATGACTGATCCCTTCGACGAACTGATCCTCTACTTGCGGGTAGCGCAAGCGTTCAAGAATCGACTACAAATGTCAGATCGTGATCGGGCTTTGGTGCTCGCTGGAACTTCGGCTTCCCTATTGCAAATGAACTGCGTTGCGAATTTCTGTCGCGAGCTGATACTGCAACACAATCAAGGACACATGTTGCGGAAGTACAAAGATTTCAGAATAGCAACCGAGGATCCAGATTTTGGCGTTTTCCTGAAACAGGTTCGTCGCAAGCTAAGCACCGAATCTGCAGAAGCCCAATTGGTGAGCTTGGACTACCAATGCGATGTTCGCCCTACCGACTACGCAACTCAAATCGATTACGTCGCAGCCGTCATGGGCGTGGCGGGGGCTTGGCTGGAAGACAATTTTGGTTAGTGATCCGTCAAAGCTAGTGCCGCCTTCAGACGTCTGAAGACGAAACTACGACTCAAGCCGAGACTACAAACCAGCCAATCCACGTTGGAGGGACCACTATATTTGAGACGATTTCTGAACCTCGATTGCCGGAGCCCAAAGTAGGCCGGTCATCGTTTTGCCGTTTGCTGCTTCTATTAACGGCTGTCCCGACCGTGCCACGTACCACTCTGGCAAAAACAACGAACCCAACGATCATGTTGATCCGATCGTTTGTGTGGCTTAGCCAAGCGGTCTTGCAGATCCGCTAGCACTTTGTTCGATAACGATGATGGTAATTCATATCGAGAACTTAAGATGCTTCGCTCAATTTTAGTCCCGCCCATACTTGCTCTGATCGTGGCGACGCCGTTTCTATTTTCGAAATCAAACTCGAAACAAACGGACGTTCAATCTTGGCAATCGGGCTCTACAAACTATCAAGCAGGCTACGATTCGGCAGGTAACCCTCGCGGAATTCCTACGGCACTTCCCAACGCTCGTACCGTCAATGGTCATCAACAAGGAACCAGTCCGTTTTACCAAGCCAATGCACAAGGTAGCGCCATGAGGCGTTCCAATGACGCCCTAAATTCTCCTTTGAACTCTCAAAATGCTCCGATTGGAAACCCGAGTCTGATTGGCGCCGACAATCCAGCCTTGGGACAAGTCAATCCTTGGGTCGGCATGCCACAGGCATTCCCAGCTGCGTCTGGAGCTGGAATTTGGTCAGGGCAGGGGATACCACCGAACTTTAATGGAATGACCCCCGACTACGGCGCGGCGCAGACTTTTGTTCTACCAGGGAACGCTCATGGTCCGGATTTTACTGCCCAACCGCTAGAGTTTTTGCCCGTAACAAACTTTGAAGAGATCTTCCGATTCGACGTCACCCCGAACTGGATCAAGCAACGTTGGAAACGGGTATCAACTAGCCCGGGTGAAAAAGGGCTTCACGGTTTAAGAGTCGCGTTGATAACGGGCACCAACTCGTGGGACTTACACGGCTCGTTGACTTACTATCTCGATGCCAGCCAACGGCCTCAGAGAATCACCTTTCGTGGCTGGGCAGGCGATGCAACCAAGCTGACCAATCTTCTAACCCAGAAATACGGTTTTCGCCCGCAACAAACTCATTGGGCTGGATTCTACATTGCCCAGAAAAAACGCACGCCAACTGGCGGCATGTTGATGCAACATCCAACGGTTATTCAAACCGACAACCCGGTTCAACAGGTCGCAATCGTGCTTGAGATCAACAATCCAGCAGGTAAATCTGTGTTGAGCCAAGAGTTCCATTCGTTGATCCAAGGCTCGATGAGCACGCGATAAATTGTTGTCAAGTATCAAACTTTTTGTTCCGCAAAAAAGTTCTGATTTATTGTATTCACGAGCTGCTCCCAACAGAGCCAACGTGGGTTTGGTAATCAAAAAAGTACCAAAAACTGCATCTTGCAAATTGCCTATTTTGTTGTTCAAGATTCAAATTTAGTGCGACGCCAATTTGCTTTTCTCGCTTGTGATAGGCTCATGTAATGACTTTCAAAACGACGCTAAGTGTTTGACAATTTATCCACCGTCGCCAACAAGTCGCGTCAGAAAAAGCGCGCGTAAATATCCCGGGTATTTTGAAAACTCAGCCTCGGATCAAACGAATAAAATCAACTTGGAGATAATTCAAAAGTAATGGTTTGACACAACTGCTAGCAGTCTTAGAATCTGGTCCTTCGCTTAATTGAGATCATCAACAACTCGCACGACGTGAGTTGAACAAATATCAATGGACGCTTTTTGCGAAGCACTTTCTGGTTGGTTGACTCGCCTCAACAGTCGCCGCGATCCAATGTGCTTCGGAGCTGGCCGATCATGTCAGGACTGACTTTGTCGACTCAGGATTCCTACGGAAATGGACCTCAAGACTCAGGCGCGGGGTCTGCAATCGCGAGCCAGTTAGCCGATCACTTAGGAACAGCCCGATACAACCTCTGGTTTTCTCGAAGGTCGTTTGTTTGCAACACAAGTCAATCCAATCCAGCGGTTATTGTTTACGCCGAAACTGAATTTTCGTTGCAACGGATTCAAAATAGCTTTGGTCAAGCGATCCGTCAGGTCGTCGATCGAGTTGCTGGTCCTCAATACGAACTAAACTATCTAGTTGCCGCCAAAGAAAAGGCTTTTACGAAAGAAGCCGGCACCCACGACTCGGGCGCCAAACCGCAAGTTGCTCCGGTTGCTCAAATCGAATCCGACCAACCGGCCACGATTTCAATTCACAACCCCCAATCGCTGACCTCCTCCGGTTCCTCACCATCCCGGCAACAAAAGCACCGTTACCAAGGTGTAAATTCGTTTTGGTTTGGTGAGCGGAACCAGCTCGTGGAAACCGGAGTTACCCAGTTGTTTCAACAACCGGGACAATTCTCTCCGCTGTTCATCTACGGCTCGACAGGAAGCGGCAAAACTCATTTACTCGAAGCGCTGACCAATGACTTTCGTCGTCGCTTGAAAAAGAAACGATGTCTGTTTCTTTCAGCCGAGCAGTTCACCAGCCAGTTCGTTGGTTCGCTGCGTGGCGGGAGTGGACTTCCAATGTTTCGGCGGAAGTACCGCGACCTCGATTTGCTGGCTATCGATGACATTCAGTTTCTGGCTGGCAAGCGAGCGACGTTGGGCGAATTCCAACACACGATCGACAACCTGATTCGAACTGGCAAGCAAGTCGTTGTTTCATCCGACCGTCCACCGATTGAGCTGGGGCATCTTGGAAACGACATCAGCGCCCGGCTTTCGGCCGGCTTGACTTGTCCGCTTGAATACCCCGATTTTGATGGACGGTTGCATATCGTCAAAACAATGTGTGCTCAGCGCAACTTCAAACTACCGATCAACGCAATGCGTTTGGTCTGCGAACAGCTGACCCGTGATGTTCGACGGTTGTACGGCGGAATCAACCGGCTGTACGCTTACTCGATTTCAACCGGAAATCAGGTCACCCCCGAAGTAGCCCAAAAGGTGCTTCAGGATCTGTTTTCGCTGTCGGGGCCCAATTGCACTTCGATGGTTTCGATCGAGCAAGCCGTTTGTGAGTTCTGCGGCATCGAGCCGACTGAGCTCAAATCCCCCAGTCGGCGAAAGAAAATTTGCGCCGCCCGGATGCTGGCGATGTACCTCTCTCGGCAGTACACGTCATCAGCGTTTTCGGAAATTGGAGATTACTTTGGCGGACGAAGCCACAGTACGGTGATTGCAGCCGAACGCAAAGTCGCCAATTGGATTCTCAACGACGAAGGCATCGCAGTCTCCAATTCGGTCTACCGCGCCAAAGAAGTTCTTCGCCGAATCGAGTCCAATCTGCGGATTGGTTAGGCCAAGCACAGATTCGGTGCCTGCCGATACATGCTCGACGACCAAGTGTGGGCTTCGGTAGTGAAAACCCACTTGCTTGTGTTTCGAGCTTATTGCTATCACTTTTCATTAGCCGTTTTGGCGATAGCCATGGTTGAATCCCCGTGAACCGTGGCTAGCGCCAAAACGGCTGGTGTTGTTGGGTGTGTTTTGAAAAAATCACAACCTGGCAGCGTCCGCTTCTCAATCACTGCGCCACCACCGACAACGCTGCCATCGGCCGCCCGAGGAGATCGGGGCTGTTTTCCAGTCACTCCCGCGCAGGCGGGAGTCCAGGGTCACCCGATATCGCTGGATTCCCGCCTACGCGGGAATGAAAAGTCCAGATTCAACAAACGATCGCAAAGTGACCGATTGTTATTGACGCAAGCGTCGAATCAATCCAATATCCCACAAATCACCAACTGTTAGGTCGTACTACGCGACCGATATGCAAAAAAGAGACCTTCACGGATGAAGCCCTTTTTCAAGGCCGTCGGCCACTCTCTACGTTATCGCTGGACGATCCTTTGCGCATTTTTATGCTCATTGTTGATTGCGGTAATCTGGAGCGCCAGTATCACAACGGTGTTTCCTATCGTCAAAATCGTCCTCGAAGGCGAAACGGCAATCACGTGGGTTGAGCACGAAATTGAGAGTGGCGAGCGCAACCTCATCTCCGTCAAGAATGAGATTCTCGCCCTTGAAAACGAATACGAAGAAACTCAAGACGCGAAACTCGCCAACAAACTTGACTTGAAAAAAGATCGTGTTGCCGGCGAGGAAAAGTCGCTTCAGTGGTACCGCGACGTCCAGCCATACGTAAAAAAGTACGCGCCAGACTCGGCGTTTCAAACGCTCGTCGTTGCCCTGGCGTGGCTTCTGGGAGTTTCGCTATTCAAAGGCATTCTACTGGTCATCAGCGCCATTCTCGATGCGCGAGTTGCCGAAAAAACCGTCTACGATCTGCGGCGAATCTACTATCGAAAAGCCCTCGAGCTGGACCAGCGACGCATCGATTGCATCGGAACGTCAAATATGATGACGCACCTTTCGTACAACATGACGATGGTCAGTTCTGGCCTGCGAATGTTTTACGGAAAGTGCCTTCGTGAACCGCTCAAAATGATCACTTGCCTCGCATTTGCGGCCTACATCTCGTTTCCGCTTTTGATTATTTCACTGATCATCGTGCCGGCGGGCGCGTTTCTGATCCACAGCGTTTCACGACGGATGAAGAAATCAACAGAAGTCGAAATGGAAGGTATGGCCGACGTTTTCCAAACGTTGATTGAGACTTTCAAAGCCGTAAAAACTGTCCGAATTTTCAACCGCGAACGAGCCGAGCGCAGGCGATTCAAAAAGAACTCGCGAACGCTGTATCAAATGCAGCTTCGCATCGCGCTCTACGACTCCCTGCTTCGACCGATCACCGAAGTCCTGAGCATCGTTTCAATTTCGCTTTCGATGCTCGTGGGAGCCTATCTGGTTCTCAACCAAGAGACTTATCTTTTTGACTTCATTAAAATCAGCGACACTCCGATCAAGCCTGCGATGCTGTTGATGTTTTACGCAATGCTCGCCGGTGCGGCAGACCCGGCGCGAAAGATGAGCGAGATCATCAATGTCATCGTCCGAGGCGGTACGGCTTGCGATAACCTTTTCCGAACATTCGGCCCAGAGCCATTGATCCAAGCCCCTGAAAACCCGATTGCAGTTCCTCTTCATCAGGAAAGCGTTGAATTTGAGGACGTGATTTTCACTTATCTTCCTCGTCAGCCAGTTATCAAAAAGCTAAGCCTCAACGTACCGTTTGGTCAGACGATTGCGATCGTCGGTGGCAACGGCTCAGGAAAATCTACGCTCATGAACCTGCTCGCGCGGTTCTACGATCCTCATCTCGGGCGAATCCTGATCGACGGGCAAGACATCCGGCAAATGCACCCCAAGAAAGTCCGGTCACAAATCGCTTGGGTTACTCAGGACTCAGTGCTGTTTAAGGGAACGCTTTGGGAGAACGTGGCTTACGGAAAATTTGGCGCAACCGACGAAGAAGTGATGCGCGCATTGGAGGTGGCACGTGTCAACGATTTCGTCGATGAGCTTGAGAATGGCTATCACTCCGATGTTGGCGACGACGGCAAGTCACTATCTGCCGGACAACGTCAACGCGTCGCGATCGCCCGAGCCGTTGTTGCTGATCCGAGGATCCTGATTCTCGACGAAGCGACAAGCCAAATCGATGGACAATCCGAAGGAGTCATTCATGACTCTCTGACCGAATTCATCAAAGGCAGAACAACGTTTGTGATCACACACCGGCAGTCGTCGTTGCGGCTGGCCGATCGCGTCATCGTGATGGACCTTGGCAGAATTGTGCACGATAGCTCGGTTGAAGAGGCTACCGCCAACTCAGAACAGTTTCAGGTCCTGTTCAAAAAATCGGCCTAGCGGCTGGTCTAATTTGCTCAGATGAACGCGTTGGGCGAAGGGTTCAGCGTTTGCCTTGCAGCTGTTTTTTTTGCAAGGGTGGCTGGTGGTCGAGCGTCAGCGAGCCCCAGTCTTTGTGCCCGAGAGGCTCTTCGCTTGCAAAAAAAGCTGGTCCAAAAATTCAATGCTGGCAATCCACGATACATTCGAGTAACACCGCAGCTCAGGAGCTACTAACGGCTCAATCGCTCGCTAGCAAACTTGCACGTCATTCTTCGCCTGCCCAGTGTGGTCTTTTCCCGAAACTTGCATGTTGATACTCTCCCCACGCAATTGAACTGGCAATTTCCACGTAACTACACAATGTAGTTCTGAGGACCAAGGTACCAACCCAATTGCACCGGTCATCCAGAAACGACAGGCAACTCTATGCGACTCTTCCGAAAACGAAAAAAAGACAAAACACCCCAAGCCCCACCTCGCCGAAGAGTCCTGTTTGTTTCCCATGAAGCAACACGCACTGGTGCGCCCAAAATCATCCTCAACATTCTCAAACACTTTAGTGAGAACTGCGACATCCAATGCGAGTCGCTGTTGAGATCAGGCGGTCATTTGGCTTCCGACTTTGAAACCTATTCGTTGACCGATTGTTTCAACACGACCAATGACAATCAGGAAGAGATCAAGAAACGAGTCGAAGCTGCGATAACTCGCGAGAAAGACAATACGCCAGTTCTGGCTGTTTGCAACAGCATGGAGTCCAGGTTTATCACCGCACAGCTATCGAACCATGGCATCCCGTGTATTTCGTTGGTCCACGAGCTTCCATCTTCGTACAGCGAAGAAGACTACCAGTTCGCGTTTGACGCTTCTGAAAAGGTCATCTTTCCCGCCCACGCGGTCCGCGATGCTGCTGACGCTAAAACCCCGTTGCCTCAAGGCAAGTCCGTTGTCCTTTCCCAGGGTTTGCTGGATCCGGATTTTGGATCGGGAATCTCGCGCGAAAAAGCTTACACGCAAATCCGAAAGGAACTTTCACTTCCTAGCGACGCGTTCATCGTGCTGGGCTGTGGGACGCTGGATCTCCGCAAAGGTATCGACCACTTCGCTGCGATCGCTCGCAAAGTCGTAGAAACAAATCACTCGCAAACACCAATTCACTTTGTCTGGGTTGGCGAAGGACCTCGCTGGACGCACTCAACGATTCACTACGTTCAACTCGATGTCGATAAAAGCCGAGCTCGCGACTACGTTCACTTTATAGGTGAACGCCAAAACGTTGAGCCTTACTTTGCTGGCGCCGATACTTTCCTGATGTCGTCTCGCGTCGATCCGTTTCCATGCGTGATTCACGAAGCGATGGCCGCGAGCCTGCCGATCATCGCGTTTGCCAACTCTGGCGGCGCGCCCGAAGCGATCGACAACGGAGCCGGCATCATCGTGCCCTACGCCGACTACGACCAAACCGCAAACGTGATCAAAATGCTTGCTGCACAACCGGAGGTCGCGGCCGGGCTTCGTGATCGTTCACTTGAACGAGTCCACACTCGTTATCGTTTCTGCGACTACGCAGAGAAATTGATCGATCTGGGCGAGTCCATCATCGGTCAGCGACTGCGACACGTTGCTACGATACCAATGGCTGCTGAACCACAGGCTCTATCGGCCCAGCCAGTTCAAACTCGCCGCGCTGCTTAGCCTGTGTCAGCCAGCAGTGTATCGCAAGCCATGCGCTCATAGAGCGTAGTTACGACTTCAGCAACTCGTCGTAAACGGTCGCCACTCCGCGAGCCATGCTGAGATCGGAAAGCTCGTGTCTCTGTCGTTCAACTGCGCTTTTGCTCATTGAGCTCCACCTATCGTTGTCGCCGATCAGCGCTTCGAGCTTCTCCGCCAGATCGTTTGCGTTGGACGGCTCGAAGATCAAACCGTCGACCCCGTCGCGAACGGCTTCTGGAATTCCTTCGACACGGCTGGCGACAACAGGAATAGCGTTGGCCATCGACTCGAGGACAACCATTGGCAAGCCTTCACCGTAGAGGCTTGGCAAGACGAACAGGTCCATTTTTCGAAGCTGCTCATTGACGTTGGTTTGAAATCCAGTCCACTCAATCATGTCGCCAATGCCAAGCTTTTCAACTTGAGCCAGAATCTCGTTCTCGTATTCGGTGGTCTCAAACGGCCCGACGGCTCGCAATGTCACGTCGATTTTCTTGCTTTTCAAGATCGCCAGAGCATCGAGTAAAACCTCAGTTCCCTTTCGCGGACGGAACAACGCCATCGTGCCGATTGTCCAAGTGTTGCCCGGTAGATTGCGAGGTGGCAAGTCGTGAATTGCAGCAACGCCGTTGGAAACAACACAGATTTTATCTGGATCGTGACCAAGCTCTTTCATGTAGCCGGCCAGCGAGTTTGAAACGCAAATCATGCGATCGACGCCTTTGAGGCTCCAGCTTTCCATCGCCGTGTTGAGCTTGTTGGCAAAACCGCGTTCTGAATCACGGCCAACGGGGCTGTGTACGTGGTAGACCAATGGGCATTTGAGTTTGCGTGATGCCAAACGACCGATCAACAAAGTTCTAGGTGTGTGAGCGTGAAGGATTTTGTAGTTGTTGTCGCGGAAAACCTTGGCTACCCGACTGGCACAAAAGATGTCGAACTTGGAATTCATTTTGGTTTCGAACAGTTCACAATCCTGCGACTCTCGAACGTCGGGAAACTTGCCTGGCTTGACGCAAGCGAATCCGGCTTGGTAACCGAACTGCGGCATCGCCATTGCAAGCAAATCCTGAACACGTTCGGCACCTGAAAAGTGCTCTCCGTTAATTAAGTGCAGAACTTTAGGTGCATCGACGCCGGTCTGAGATTGCAAGTTACTGGTCTGGGAAAGATCGCTGGCTTTGATGATCACTGGATTATCCGATTGGCTGGGATTCGAAACGCTACCGAAATTTAGGTTACGTTTCCCCGTCTATATCTCAGTTTTCACCATCCAATCAAATGGTAGTGAGGTCATCTAAAAAACGATCGCCCAGCTGCTACAGACGTTACAACCGAACCCAGTGGTCCAAGCACGACCGTTTTTGGGATCTGAGTACTGAGCACTGTTCACATGAACACTATTATACAAATCACACCGCGTCTGGCAATCGAGTCAAAGCAGATTTCACTCGGCCAATTCAGCTTTGACGCCCTTAATTCCACAGCAACCCAAAAATCAAACCGACCACGACGCCATAAACAAGGCCATCAAGAACATGCGTCCAGTGGCGAGACTTGAACCAAATCCGGTTCATAAATCCACTTGAAGCATAAGTCAGCACACCGATCGTCCCGGCGATTCGAAACACTTTCACGAACTCCGATCCAGACGGACAAGCCACACTGGTGATGTAGGCGATCGTAAAAACGGTGACCAGAAAATACAGAATCGTCTGCACCATGTTCACCGGCATGTTGGGAACCTCGTAAACGTTGAGAACTCCCCGCGGTCCATCGGCATACCGCTTTGCAAACACTTCCTCGGATTGCACTTTGCCCGATCCGGCGTAGGGGAACATGTAATTTCCGGCCGGCGTGTTGGACTGCTTGAGAAAGTTCATCAGCTCGTCTTCATTGGCCAGTTTTTTGTTGTCACCAAAGTGATGCGGAAGCAAAGCCCACGCGAAGAAGCTTAAAAACCAAAGCACAACTGTTGCGACGAGAATTGGCATCCAAAGATCAACTACAAATTCCATCTTTCTCTCCCACAGTTTCGATTCAACGATTTTCTTGCAAAGCGCCCCAAGTCTAAACGACCAAATTGGCTCAATACAATTCCACTACCAGTCCATTTCGCAGACGCCCCATTGTCCGCGATTTTCGTCAACTGCAACAACGAGTTTTGAAATCGACTCGCCAAATTTGGACTTGGTTTTAGTTTTTAACTCAGCCGCAATGTATCGAGCCATCAACTCGGCGGTGGTATTGGCGACCGGGAGAATAACACAATCTTCAGAGGGGAAAATCCAGCGTTTGGACTCAAACGTGACCAGAACCTCTTTATCGTCATCTGCGACTTTGATCATGGCATGTTCCGACGGCAGCACGACATGATGATCAAGCGAACCAACGATCTCATTGAGCGCGTCACGTAGCGCGATAAAGTCAACGACGTAGCCGTTTTCATCAAGCGGGCCGACGACTTCGCATTTGACGCGGTAATTGTGCCCGTGGAGCGACTCGCAGATATTGCCGTTAAAGGTAATAAAGTGAGCGGCGCTAAAGACGAGCGTGTCTTTTTCAAGTTGGACGCGATAGGTTTCTGACATCGTTGCTTTGTAAACCAGTAATGGAATGTGGAGATGGGCTCAATTATAGCGAAAGGGTACAAGCCAAGCGGCGCCATCGCGCACTCAAAACTGAAGTTCGCCCAATCTCGTTACCGAAACGGCGGCTCGATGACTCCGTTGTAAACCGCCACGAACAGACTTGCAGCAATTAAGTCAGCGGTTGTTCCCGGATTGCGGCGGTGTCCGTCGGAGCGAAGCCAAAAATCCAGCTCGCCAACGGCGGCCCAATAGGACTCCAAATCGTCCTCCGTTGGAGTCGCCGATTCGAGAATGTCGGACGCCCGGGCTGCCAACGTTTGCGAGTTCTTGGCAACATCAGCACCACATTTCCGCTCGATCAAACTATCGGCTTGTTCGGCCATCAAGGCAACGTGCGCAAACACGATCGCTTGCGGCAGCGACGCGAAAAGCTCTCGCCCCTTGGCAAGCAGCGGCACGCCACACTCAAAAATTCTCCGATATCCTGTGGCATACTGCATCGCGATCGCGTCCCGGTCTTTGGCGAACTCCATCGCGGCCAAGAGATCTATTTCACCACCGTCATCGGACTGGACATCCATTTGGCTGGACTCGCCCAGGCCTCCAGGTTTAGCGATCCGAATCGCTTCAAATACTTGGCTTCCATCTGCGGCCGGCAATTCACGCAGGTATTCTTCAACTGCCGACTGCGCGAGCGGATTCCCATCTAATTGCAAAGAGATTTTCGCCAGCGGCGTCAGCAGCAATACGATCCCGAGATTCGTGTTGGTCCCAACAACGGCGCGAGTTTCGGTAACGGCGGCCAGAATGGTTTCGCCCAAAGACGAGTCCGCGTGCGAATCAATGGCTTGGCCCAGCAAAACGGCACTTGCCGCAAAATCGTCGAACGTCACGTCTTCGAAATCGGCACCACGATGAACGTTACCCGGCTTGGGCGCCGAGACCTCGAGCAGGCAAACCAGCGACGCGATCCCGCCGGGCGTCATTTGAAAGTTGGAATCGGTCATGCTTGGCTACGTGGCTTGAAGACTCTCGTGCCGATCCAAGAAATCCTGAACCTTCTGCTCAACTTCGTCAGCCGCATCTTCGATCACATAATGCCCGGCATCAGCGAAACGATGAACCTCGGCATTTGGCCAGTGCCCATTCAAACGATCAAGACATTCAGGCCGGAAGCACCAATCCTTCATGCCCCACGCCATCATGATCGGCCAGTCGGCAACCTCAGCCAGTCCTGATTCAATCCGATCCAGCACCGACCAAGTCGGATGGCGCTTCGAAAGTGGAATGTCTTTCACAAAGTTGTAGATCGCGATTCGATTGTTCCAACTGTCGTACGGAGCCAGCATCCCTCGAGCAACTTGCTTCGGCAAACCGCCTTTTTGCTCCGTCGCCATGAACGTTGCAGCGCGGGCAAACATGTTAAGCCCTTGAACGCCAAGCTTGCCAATCAACGGCCAGCGGCAAACGCGGATCCGAAACGGAATGTACGGCGGCGGAAACGCACCCGTGTTGAACAAAATGATTTTCTTAAATCGCTGCCTGCGAGCCAGCAAAGCTCCCAAACCGATCGAACCGCCCCAATCGTGTGCCATCAGCGTGACGTTTTGCAAATCCAAATGATCGATCAACTCGCACAAATTGTCGATATGATTCTGAAGACAGTAATCGTGATCAACTGGTTTATCGCTAAGCCCACACCCAAGATGATCCACAGCGACCACCCGTCGATTGGGGCTAAGGCTGCCGATCATTCGCCGCCAGTAGAAGGACCACGTCGGATTTCCATGAACCATCAAAACTGGATCGCGACCATCGGCTTTGGCTCCCGATTCATCGACGTAGTTGATCCGATGCGATCCGACCTTTAAGAAGTTGGAACCATAGGGATACTCGCATCGCCAAGCCTCATTTTGGCTGTGGGTTTCTGAAGAAGCCGAATTCAATACGGCTGGCGATGTCGATGACATGGTTTGCTGAAGAACTGAACACGAGAAATACCGCTTGCTTGCCCCGTATCCTAGCAGTTTTCACTCTCCAGCAGGAGGAGCTAATTCTTCATTTGCCCCGCGATCAATCGCCCAACGGATGCGGCGTTGGAAACGTGCCCTACGACACCGGTCGTTTTTTCGTTAGGCCGGGTTTGATAAATGTGCCAACACAGAGAAATACAAGCTCGTCGGGTTACCAATTACCATGCACCAGATGTTTTCAAATCAAGCCGCCGCCTTGGCGGAGTTTTCTGTGGACTGTTCCGTGGACTGTTCCGATTTGCCACCGCTGACCGTACGGGAACTTGAATTGGCCAACAGTGGCTTTTGACACTCGATGAAAATCGAATCAGGCTTGCGAACCAGCTCCTCGACCGCGTCAAGCTCGTAACTGGCGTAGTCTGCAATCTGGCTTTCAATCGCCTCGCAAACGCAAAAGTTTTGAAAGCCAGCCGACTCGGTCAGCTTGCGAAGCGAAAACCGGTCGTACATCCAACGGTGAATCTCGCCTTGGGAACGGAAAAGCCCTTCCTCAAAAGCGACCACCGCTTCGCGCCCCAACAGCAACCGAACCAAAGACCGGGAAAGACTGCGACGCAACCCAATCGACATCCGACCAACCCGCTTCCAAAACGGCAACGAAGTCAACGTTTCAGTCTGCCCGTGAGTCTGGCAGATCGAAAACTCATCACCCAGCCTCGAACGCACGAACTCAGAGTTCTTGATCTCGCGGCTGGCCATGTATCGCCCCATCCTCCCGCCTGAATTCCTGCGAACCAACTGGTCTAGCAATTCCAGCTTCATCCAGTTGTAGTTTATCTGTGAAGTCTCATCGCCAAGCCAGGCCTCCTGATGCATCTCGAGATATAGCCGCGCAATACACTCAAGATCGGGAACAACGATGCGAAGAATCCCACCAGGTTGCAAAACCCGATAACACTCCTGGATCAGTTTTCGCCCGTCAGCAGGATCAAGATGCTCAAGAACGTGCGAGTGGTAAACGGCAGCGAAATGCCCTTCTTCAAACGGAATGCCTTTGTTGACATCGTGGCGAACAACGCTGCAATCGCCCGGTTCCAAATCAAGATTCACCCAATCGCGATGATAGCGCCGCCCGCAACCTACATTAAGCAGCGGCCCGCTGGATGGTTCGCAATTTGAATCTGATTTGAACATTTGGGGAGGTTCTTCAAAAGTTAAGAAGACGAATTAGTAGGTAGGTTTCTTGGTTTTGTTCTTGAGTTTTGCAACTGGACTGATTGTGGGACATCGGCACAAGCACTGTTTGGCGATTTAACACTGGACTTAGCGGCAAGGCGCTAGCCGCCGGTTCGTTGCGGTGTTTACCTGCGGCTAGCGCCTTGCCGCTCACATAAACTCATCGTGCCAGTTTGTGAAAAGCACTATCGAGGACAATAAACTCCAATCCGACCGGTGTAATCAATCCGGTTCAGCAACATTGCAATTTTGTTTTCTTCAAAGTACTCATCTACCGCCCGACGACAGCCTTCCCAGTGGCCGTAGTCATCGACGATCAAAACGCCGCCGGGAACGAGCTTGGGAAACAGATGCTCCAACTCGCAGCGAGTTGATTCGTACCAATCGGTATCCAATCGCAGCAGGCTGATTTGCTCGGGAGTCTCGGCCGGAAGAGTCTCTTCGACTTTCCCCTCAATAAATCTTATTCGGTCAATCGGATAACCAGTGTCGGCCATCGCAGATTTGACTTGGTCCAACGGAGAGTAACACCACACGCTTTGGGCGTCATCGCGATCCTGCTGCTCCAGCAAAGTTTCGGCCGATTGCCCCATGAAGTCTATGTCTTGATCAGTTGGCTCTGACATCCCATCGAACGTATCGTACATCCACAATTGGCGCCGAGAATCGCCGCCGGCGAGTAACGTTCTGGCCGCCGCCGCCATGCTGCCGCCTCGCCAAACGCCGCACTCAACAAAGTCGCCTTGAATTTGGTTCGTCGTCAAATATGCCACGGCTTGGCAAAGCGCCAATATCCGCTCGGGCGAAGTCATCGTTAATCGGCCAACCGACTCAATGATCTCCAACTCCGCCACGCTGGCGTCGGGAAGTTGACGTTCCAAACTTTCCCTTTGGCTTTGCTTCAATTGCGCATTTGAAACCTCCTGCGAAACAGGAGATCTTCGAGAGCGAATTCGCCGCATCAAGGATTTCAAATTCAACTCTCTGAAAAATTCGGTAGGCAAGTCTCAAACGATACGCATCAACGCCGGGATAGTTCGATTGATAAAAGCATCCAAACGTCGCAATCGCTGTTAGGGTTTATCAAATACGAAAAACGGCGTAAATACATACAGTCTTATTGCATGATCAATGCAGGAAACTCACATGCCATCGAACTCGGTGCAAACTCAGTCGAACATCGACACGCGCCGCACCAATCAACCTTGGTTGACGAGTCTTCGTTGAGTAGGCTTATCACTCGCAGAGGCTGTGATTTTTTCAAAACGTTCCTTAACAACATCAGCCGTTTGGGCGATAGCCCCGGTTAATGGCAGTTCAACCG
>CALJOA010000080.1 GCA_937981585.1 uncultured Pirellulaceae bacterium
TTACTTTAGTCGCGAAAGCTCCTGAAATGGCAACCCGGCAGTATCAAGCGGTTTCTTCCAATGAAGAATCTTGTTGGTTGAATTTCCGCTCAAACCAAGTCAAACTTGAGCAGAGCCAACGCTAAACACTCGGCGATAAACGACCACAATTGAAAGAAAGCGACTGATGAACGTCAAGCAACTGATCCTATTGGTAGCAGCCATACTGATTTCCAATCCGATTTCCGCTCAGGAGATCGTTGACGATGCAAAGAACACTCGGACTGGTGGTGCAGCTGGCGCGGTCGATTCTGCAGATGCAGGTAGCGAGGCCCCGTTAAAAGTCCTGCTTGTCGCTGGTGGGTGTTGCCACGACTACGCGGCTCAAACCAAACTGCTCAAAGAAGGTATCGAAAAACGCATCAAATCCGAAGTCACCGTCGTCTACAACCCGGATACCAAAACCACCGCGACGTTCGAAATCTATGATAAAGACGATTGGGCCGACGGGTATGACGTAGTCCTTCACGATGAATGCACTGCCAGCGTAACTGACGAACCTTACGTGAAACGAATTTTGGCGGCCCACAAAAAGGGCATCCCCGCTGTCAATATCCACTGCGCGATGCACAGCTACCGCTGGGGCGACTTCCGCAAACCAGTCGAAGTCGGAGCTGGGAATTCCGGTTGGTACGAAATGATTGGCATCCAGTCATCGGCCCATGGTCCAAAATCACCAATCGAAGTGACCAAAGTGCAAACACGCAAGGACGGTGTCCTGACGGACCATCCGATCATCGTCGGAATGGAAACGTGGACCACTGTCGATGAAGAGCTTTATAACAACGTTCGAATGTTCAGCGGCGTTGAACTATTGGCGATGGGAAAGCAAACCCAGAAGCCCAGGGCAAGACAGCTTAAGAAGAACCCGAACCTCGTCCCCAAAACTGTCAGCGCCGCGGTCGCTTGGACGAACCTTTATGGTCCTAACAAAACCAAGATCTTCTGCACGTCACTGGGGCACTTCAACGAAACGGTCGCCGATGACCGGTACATGGAACTAGTGGTTCGCGGATTGCTATGGACCACTGGCAACCTGACCAAAGAAGGAAAACCGACCAAAGCGTTTGCCATTAGTAAATAGTGGCGGCGCCCTTGCTAACGCGTCGAGGCTGTGATTTTTTGGAAACTCACCCCAACAACATCAGCCGTTTGGGGATGGCCGGCGATAGCCACGGTTATTGCATGTTCAACTGTGGCTATCGCCCAAAACGGCTCTTCCTAAAACTAAGCTTAAACACCGCAGCACTAGTCATGCCCACGATTGCACGACTCCGCCAAAGAAAGATTGACGTCCTGTTTCGGTTTCCAGTATCAAAGCGCCACTGTTGTCGATGCCGTGACAAGTACCCGTGACTTGAGTAGCTCCGGTTTGCAAAGTCACTTGTTTACCGGTGAGTAAACAAACGTCCGGCCAATCATTCAAAAAGGTTTCACTCGCGGCTTGATGTACCCAAGCCGCGTTGATCAAAGACTCAAACTCTTGTAGGAAACTGCGGAGAATTTCTATTCGGTCGTGCTGATTACCCGAATGATCAGCTATCGACATCCCGGTCGACGCCAGCTCTTGAGGCGCATCGGCGAACGAATTGTTGACGTTCAAACCGACCCCGATCACGGCGTGAGCCGAAGACTGAGACGGAACTTCGATCAGCACTCCAGCGAGCTTGCGACCGGCTAGATAGACATCGTTGGGCCACTTGATCGCAAACTCGGCATCAGGCAACACCGCTTGACCGCAGCGTAGAATTGCCATTCCTGTTAACAACGGTAGCAGAGTTTTTTGTGCGACTGAAAATTCTGTCGTTGGAAACTTGACGATTAGTGAGAAGGTCAGGCTACCGCTGGCAGACCACCATTGATTCACTCCTCGGCCACGACCGGCCGCTTGAGATTCAGCATACACCAAGCAAGGCGATTCAGCCGAATCGTCAGATGCCAACAACTCGATCGCGCGTGTGTTGGTCGAATCCGTTTGATCAAAGTGAATCACGCTTTGAAGAAACGTATCGGCCAACAACGATTCGAGATCAGACTGACGAATTGAATCGGTATGGCTCAACGAATGCGTCCCTTAGATTGTCAAAGAATATCCGGCCGTCGTGAAGCTTGATCATTTCGCCAGCCGCTCAGTTAAAGAAAGAGAGAAGAGAGAAAAAAAGAAAGAGAAGAGAGAGGTTAAGTTAAGCTATTCAAACTGAGCGTTCATCGATAGTAGCACGGCTGTCCCAGCCGTGTTTTTGCGGCTTGTTCACGGCTGCGACAGCCGTGCTACTCAACGAATCCAACTAGCTTATTCCAACTCAATCATTAGGTCGCCGGCGTCGACTTGAACGCCTTCAGCAACATGAATCCTGCCAACAGTCGCATCAATTTCGGCGTTGACGGTTGTTTCCATTTTCATGGCCTCAAGAGTAATCAGTTTCTGGCCTTTGGTGATTTTATCACCTGCTTTGACCGCCACGGCCACGACCATTCCCGGCATCGTCGACCCGACATGTTTCAGATTATCGACGTCTGCTTTGGCTCGCGAAACCACCTCGTTGCTTAGTGAATTGTCGACAACTGACGCGTCGCGAGGCTGACCATTCAACTCGAAGAAAACCGTGCGATAACCGTTTGCTTTCCCACCATCGACCGTCAGGAATTTGACGATCAGCGTTTTGCCTTCTTCAATGACAGCGGTAAATTCCTCGTTGGGAGCCAAGCCAAAAAAGAAGTTGGGCGTCGGAATGCAACTGACGTCGCCATACTTTATTTGGTGCTCAGCAAAGTCTTTGTAGACCTTCGGATAGAGCAGATACGTTACGATTTCGCGCTGCGTCGGCTGACGACCGAGGAACTTGGCAACCTCTTCGCCAGCGGCGGCAAAGTCGGCAGGCGGCAGTGTTTCTCCCGGACGACCGACCATCGGTTTCTGATTTTGCAGAACGCGCTTGATCAATTTCGGATCGAATCCACCTGGCGGTTGCCCCATCATTCCGCCGACGAGGTCGATCACCGATTGTGGGAACGCAAACTCGCGCGACTCGTCTAGCACTATCTCGGTTGTAAAATCATTGGCGACCAGAAACAACGCCAAGTCTCCGACGGCTTTGGACGTTGGAGTTACTTTGACAATGTCGCCCAGCAACTGATTGCAGTCGGCGTAAATGCTGCAGACTTCGGACCAACGATCCGCCAAACCCAACGCCTGAGCTTGAGCGAACAAATTAGTGTACTGACCGCCCGGCATCTCGTGGTTGTACAAATCAGCTGTTGATGGCAAGACCATCGATTCGAACGGAGCGTAAAACTCTCGAGTACAGCGCCAGTACTCGGCAATGTCATCGAGCGACTGTTGCTCCAACTCGGTGTTGCGATCGGTAAACTCCAGCGAAGCAAGAATCGTGTTCATGTTCGGCTGAGACGTATTGCCGGACATCGGAGCCATCGCCGCGTCCGCAATATCGAGATCGGCTTCAGCGGCCTTGAGAATCGAGGCCGCCTGGATGCCCGCCGTATCGTGCGTGTGGAAATGGATCGGGATTCCGATCTCCTGCTTCAGCGTCTTGACCAACAACGCCGCCGCGTCGGGCTTGCACAATCCAGCCATGTCCTTGATGGCCAGAATGTGAGCTCCCATCTTCTCAAGCTCTTTGGCCAAATCAACGTAGTACTTCAAGTCGTACTTGTCGCGTTTTGGATTGAGGATATCGCCGGTGTAACAAATTGATGCTTCACAGATGGCACCGGATTCCAACACGGCGTCCATCGCGACTTTCATGTTGGGCGTCCAGTTGAGCGCATCGAACACTCGGAAAACGTCTAACCCTGCGTCGGCAGTTTCTTTCACAAACGCCTGCACGACGTTATCCGGATAGTTCGTGTAACCGACTGCATTGGATGCCCGCAGCAACATCTGCAATAGGATGTTGGGGACCTTTGAACGAATGTCGGCCAATCGTTGCCAAGGGTCCTCTTTTAAGAATCGCATCGACGCATCAAACGTCGCACCGCCCCACATCTCCAGTGAGAAAAGATCCGAAGCGAGCATCGAATACGATTCAGCGATGTTGAGCAAATCGTGGGTACGAAATCGAGTCGCATGCAACGACTGATGCGCGTCGCGGAAAGTCGTATCCGTGATGAAAAGCCGTTTTTGCTCGGTCACCCACTTCGAGAACTTCTCAGGCCCCAGTTCCTTCAGCTTGTCACGCGTCCCCGGAGGCACCGGCGCGGTCCGATCGAAATGGGGAATCGGAGCCGGGTCGCGGCGAGTGGCAACGGCCCTGCCCTTGACCAGTTCGTTTCCATTGACAATCACATCGCCAAGAAACGTCAACAGTTTCGTGGCACGATTTTTCCGAACCGGGAACTCGAACAGGGCTGGAGTTTGGTCGATAAATCGAGTCGTGCAATCACCGTCAACAAATGTCGGATGATCCAGCAGCTTCAATAAGAACGGAATGTTGGTCTTCACACCGCGAATTCGAAATTCCATCAAACAACGTTTCGCTCGTTGGATGGCATCGGTGAACCTTCGCCCGCGCGAAGAAAGCTTTACCAACATCGAATCATAGAACGGATTAACGACGGCTCCCGAATACGCTGAACCGGCATCGAGTCGAACGCCCGCTCCGCCTGGAGACCGGTAATGCATGACTCGCCCATAGTCGGGCATGAAGTTGTTGGTCGGGTCTTCGGTTGTGATTCGGCACTGGAGTGCAAAACCATTGGTCTTAATCGAATCCTGGCTGGCCAGCCCGATGGCATCATCAGAAAGCTCCAATCCTTGGGCGACCATGATTTGCGACTTTACGATATCAACGCCAGTCACTTCTTCGGTGACGGTGTGCTCTACCTGAATCCGAGGGTTGACTTCGATAAAGTAGAACTTGTTCGTGTCAGCATCAACCAAAAACTCAACGGTGCCCGCGTTCTGATAGCCGACTTGCTTCCCAATCGCGATCGCAGCATCGCATAGCGCTTGCCGGACCTCAGGAAGCAGATTAGGAGCCGGAGCAATCTCCACGACCTTTTGGTGTCGTCGTTGTACCGAGCAATCAC
>CALJOA010000081.1 GCA_937981585.1 uncultured Pirellulaceae bacterium
GAAACAGGCCTTGCCAGCCATTTTCAATATGACGACGACCTGAAACGCTAATCACTCCCTCAAAGGGATCAAAAAGACGCTGCTGAGAAGGTTTACGAATCGTTTTCATCGGAACTCAATAGAAAAACAAGAACTACAAAAGGCTAGCGCATTTGGGAATATAAGATAATCCCCAAGTGAGGCCTTTTGTCGGGCGCATCAAGAGTGCCCGACCTACTATCGCTCAGCAGAACCGGCCATCACCATCAAAAGATTAGCTAACTTGCTTTTCCTGAAGCCGGCCTTGATGCTTGGCGACAAACTCAGTCTCGAGCTCCAGAAGCTCCTCAGCGATCCAGAAACTAAAATCGAAGAAAGCCTCCATATCGACCCACAAGGGGAGATCGCGAGGTTGGCGTGCAAGGTTTAGCTGTGGAAGTTCGGCGGATCTAATCATCGTGAGCTCACAGGGTTGAATTTCAACAAGCGTTCCCTGCAAGTAATGGGCCGAGTTCATCTCGACTGTGATCGTACCGCGATACCTTATTCTCGATCCGGTCAATCGATACGTCATTCTACTGACGAGTCATTCTCTTTTACTCAATTATCATTCCGATGGTTCGTTAGCGCCGGAAAGTTTTTCTGCCAGCAAATACGACGCAAACTCCTCAGACGCCATCACACAATGACATCACTTTTTGAATCGCCAAAAAGCCGCTTTTTTCCTTGCTGAATCCTCACAAGCGACCTTGCTGTGAGGCTTGGTTTCTCCCTATACTCCCGGCAAATTGTGACATCACTTTTTAGATTGACGGATTTCCGAACCAATCGTTGAACCAATCGCAAAGGTGCACGTAGTACTGGCGAGTCAAATGGTTGGTTGAAAAAAAGTCCGAAAAACTTGGACCGCTTTTCAATCGAATCGGTTGGCAAACCAAGCTAACCTTTTTGGGCTTTTAATCGACAAGGTTGAAGCTCTTCCATCGAACTAGAAATTGAGAACCACTCAAACATAAAAGACGTTACAGGTGCGTGGCATTTCGTCAGCGTCACCAAACAAACACTAAACACCAATCACAAGTTGCTACATTCCATTGTCGATGAAAAACATACTTTCATATGTTGCGTTGTCAGATCTCCAGTTACGGATGGCACGATTCATCGACAAGGATGCAGCCTTGAAAGATTTTAGACAATTGACGACCAATGACGTGTCATGGCAAAGCCCAAATTGAATGGCATCTTGGCGTCAAAAGTTTGTTTTGAAATCAAACGGAATTGTGCAAAAATCAAATATAAAGCTTGTCCTTGTTTATGATGGATAGGCAACATTACCCGCTACGGGGAGAACCAAAATGCAAATTAGACCAACTTCAAATATTCAGACTTCTGCCGTCAACTTGCAAACGCAAAACAAGACGCAGTCTACTACCAACACCAACTCAGTTCCTGTCGATCAGGTTGAAATTTCAGCCGAAGCTCAACTAATGAGCACTCAAGCGACCGGCACTGATATTCGCGCCGACCGTGTTGCTGACATTCGCGCTCAAATCGCCGAAGGCCAGTACGATACAGCCGAGAAGATGGACATCGCAATGAGCCGTATGTTCGACGAAATCGCGTAACCAAAACGCGATATTCATGAGTCAATTCAAAGCCGTGGCTGACGCTGCGGCTTTTTTAATGCGCTCTGAATTCGGTCCGCCCGTGGAAATGCCCCGAGCTCGATACTTTGCTTAAGTAGTTTTAGAAAAAGCCAATGAACTTCCACCAAAATCAACGCAACAAGTTGACCATGCCGCCATTTAAAAATTACAATGGCCGGGTTTGTTGATCAGCTTTGTCTGGCCAACGCCTTGTCCGCATCCGCCTGCTTGCGATTATTAATGGCTATTCTCACGTCTGCCGACCAATCAGTCGTCAAGAAGCGATTCAAACTCGGCGATCAACCGGTCATCCTGGGTCGGCACCCTGAATGCGACGTCCATATCGAAGACGGATCGGTCAGCCGGCGTCATGCCCAAGTCACGTTTGAATCAGGACACTATTTCCTCAGCGACCTCAACAGTCGCAACGGAACCCTGCTCAATGACCAACCGATTCATCGGCCTACGAAGCTTTACGATCAATCCAAGATCCAAATCTGTGACGTCACATTCGTGTTCTGGATTTCTGACGACGCCCGCGGAACGTTGAAACCTAGAGCGACAGTTGACACGAGTCAGCAGAACTCAGGGTCGTCGGTCTCGGTGTCGCTGGATGATTCACAGGGGGTGCCGTCTCAAGTAATGTCCCAGTTTGATGTCCCGTCGCATCACGCGCGGGCCTACAATCACGTCGGGGCTGAAGCAAAACTGACAGCGCTCACCAAAATCACACACGCCTTGAGCGAGTCGATCGAGCGTGACGAAGTCCTCACAAAGATCCTTGATTTCCTGTTCGACTTGTTTACCGAGGCTGATCGCGGATTCATTATCCTCAAGAACGCAGAAGGCCGTTTGGAACCGCTGGGCTTCAAAACCAGGCGTCCCAGTGACGACGAGAATATTCGAATCAGCAAGACGATCGTCAATCAGGTAATGGAAACCCGCCGCCCGATCATCAGCAGTGACGCCGCCTCGGATGAGCGATTTGATCTGAGCCAGAGCATCATGGATTTCCGAATTCGCTCGATTATGTGCGCGCCGCTGATCAACAGTCAGGAAGAATCAATCGGAATCATTCAGCTTGATACGCTCAAGCAGTCAATCGCTTTCAAGAATGAAGACCTCGAAACACTGGTTACCGTTGCAATGCAGGCTTCTCTCGCGATTCAAAAAAGCGACCTGTTCGAGGACCTTAAAAAAGCGGAAGACGTCAAAGTCGATCTTCAACTGGCCCACGAGATTCAACAACGGTTCCTTCCGCAACGACCGCCAGTCGCTCAGGAGTTTGAGTTCTTCTCCTACTACCGACCGATGCAGCAGGTCGGGGGTGATTACTTTGACTATGTTGTACTGGACGATGGTCGGATTGGAATCATCGTCGCCGATGTCGTTGGACATGGAATCGCAGCGGCATTGTTGATGGCGAAGGTCTCCGCCGAATCTCGGTTCGCACTGGCGACTTCCGAAACTCCTGTCGAAGCCGTGTCCAAAATGAATAACGGCTTGTCAGGGATGAACATCGACCGGTTTGTAACCTTGGTGCTGGGCCTGCTTGATTTGAACACCAACACGCTTAGCATCGTTAACGCCGGACACATGCCACCGATTTTAAGATCCGCTAAAACCGGCGAGTTGACCGAACTGGCCCTCGAGGAATCCGGATTGCCTCTGGGAATCATGGAAGACTATCAATACGAATGCGTTGAAATCGAACTCAATCCAGGCGATGTCGTCGTCTTGTACACCGACGGGATCAATGAGGCAATGAACTCAAGCGGCGCCCAGCTGACGACCGGGCAAATGATCGACGATCTCAAAACCAGCCAAGCCAAGACCTCTCAATTGATCGGCGAGCAGATTCGCAAATCCGTCTCGCGCCACACCGCCGGTTTCCCGCCGATCGACGACGCTTGCTTGGTTTGCATCGGGCGAAAGGCTATTGGGACTAAAAATCAGCCAAACCACCCATGAGATCGGTTTCAATGGACTCCCAACCCTTTTAAAAGGAAAAAAAACAAGAATCTGTGGAAAAAACAATCAACTAGACGATGGGCATTGTTGCAAGGCAGATCCGACAAGTTATGATTTTGTCTTCGGACCATCTTGTTTGACTCTCCTAACCGGTAGGATATTCCATGAAGACCTCAATCACTTCCGCAGTGGTCGCCATTGCATTTTGTTTCCTGACCAACGTGAATTTGGTTCACGGAGACATCATCACCGCCGATTCCGTGTCTGGTTTTTTTAACACCCCAACCGACGGTGCGGAGTTTGGTAGCTCCTTTGACAACATCATCAACGGTAACGGACTTAATCCAGCAGGTGTGGTTTTGGACGAAACGAATGTCCTGACGACTACCCACGCCTCCGGTCGTTTTGTGGGTGCTAACACAGTTGTTCGAGATAATGCTGGGAGTGACTCCATCATAGCAGATTTCTTGTTCAACACCGCTCAGGACCTTGACCGCATTTTTGTTTGGAATTACACGCAACCCCCTCTTAACAATCGAGGTGTCCAAAATTTCGAGATTTTCATTAATGGTTCTACGACTCCCTTCCAAACTGGGGCTCTTGCTTCAGCCGATCCTAACAACCACGTTGCTCAACAAATCACTCTGGACTCGACGGCCGTTGGTGTAACTTCACTAAGATTTTCCGGTTTGAACAACTTTGGTGGTAATGCTATTGGCATCGATGAAGTTCGATTTGGAACTCCTGCTGCTATTCCTGAACCGGGTAGCCTGACGCTGCTGGCAATGGCCACTTGCGGATTGTTTATTCGTCGCCGACGCTGATTGATGAGTTGGCAGCGTTTCAAATTACAAAAAGGTTGGTTTCACGCAGTGGAATCAACCTTTTTTTTGTTCTTATTCGCTTACCCGGTCGTCGCAATATTGATAAAAGCGTTATCTAACCGCCGCCATTGACTTGACGGCGCAAGCGCCGAATCAATTCAAGTATCGGTTTTTCGTTTCCGCTGACGTCCACCAAACCACCACCTTTATAACGTCGGTCGTCACCGTCTTGCCACTGACGCCACACGACTCCGTGGACCGCCGGGCGAGCCACCATTACAGGCAACACCGTTTCGAGGAATCGAAATCGATTGTCATCGGTCAAATTACTGAGCGTACAATTGACCTCCCGATCAACTCTCGAATCATCAGCAGGACCGTCCGGTAGTCCAGTTGGAAGTTGCAGATTCAGAACCAGTGGCAATCCCAACTGAGACCAAATATCAACCAAGTCGATCCACTGAAGCGGATCTCGCAGCATGCTGCCGTTAGGCCAATAGTCGAGACTGATATCCAAACCAAGAAAACCAACCTCCAGCCCTTGCCGCAACAACGAGTCGGCGACCTGAAGCGGATGGACGCCGCCCACCGCACCGACTAAACGTTCGGCCCATGGAAAATCAAAGCTCACCATCGTCGGCAACTGAACTCGCGACTCTTCGACCAGCCGAAGCATGTCGACCGTGATTTGAAGCTGTTGGGGATAAGATAGATTGCGATGCCCAATCCCGTTAAGGCCCGAAACCACGTGAACCAGCGAAGCCGTCATTGGAATCTCATCGAGCTGTTGCCGGGCCTCAATCAACAGGTGATCTTTGCGAGCTAAAAAATCATCGAGATTGGTCAGCCGCTCATTCATTCCACCGACGCTTGCGTCAAGCCACGGGCCAACGATTATCCTCTTCTCGATCCCCGAGGCGTCCCGACCACCAGCACCGTTGATTGAAGTCTCCGAATCAGGAGCAAGACTTACTTGCGCCAAATCGAAACTAGTATCGTGAGTGCTAGGATCAAATTGAGCTTGGGTTCCGACTTGATTTCCAAACCAGAACGTACTCATCTGGTCATTTTCCCGGCGGAACTTTGAAACCTGATCGCCAAAGACTTCCGACAACTCGAATATCGCGTCCATCGTCAATTCAATTGACTGCCTCGCCGATCCATCTTTTGAAACAGACTCTTGGCAAAGAATTGATTCGCTCAACAGCCCGGTGGCAGTTTTCACGATCGAGTTGACGGAATCGGGGATATCCAACCCGCCTTCGGACCAGATTGAAATCTGATTCCTAATCCGGTTCAACGTTCCTCGCGCAAGCTCCGTCAACAGCTCGTACGGTTGGTCGCGAGACGGGAGCGTCCCGGTGCAAATCAGCAGCTCACCACGCTTGGCAAACGGATAGATCGTATATAGCTTGCCCGACTCTTCACGATTCCGCGAGACAGTCAACAACTTTCTGGTCTCCGGTTCGACCGGATCGTCACCGAAAGAAATTCGACAAGGCCAAGGAATTCCATCTATTCCAACAATGTGAATCGAGTTAGCGTGATATGGATCAAGCTGCCACTCCGAAGGAACGCGAAACCTGAATTCACCCATCAAGATACTCGCAAGTCAGAAAGTCAAAAGAATCGCTGAGCGATCCGATACGGCAAGATGACAACCAGATCCCCAAGAAGACAATTAGTTGTCTTGGGTGGTCAAGCCTCGTAAATTGTCGCAAATCGTTTCAAAAGAAGGAATAGCCGAGATCAAATTTTGAACTACGTTGATTTGATGTTTTGGTACTTCCGAGTGGGCTTTGACTCCCGTATATTCTGAGGATTGTTGCATCGTCAGCGTTAAGTTTGATTCAATTGAGTGAGAGTTTCATCGTGTCTACATTAGTCCGACAAGGAAAAGTCCGAGACGTTTACGATGTTGGTGAGCACTTTTTGATGGTTGCAAGCGATCGGATCAGTGCTTTCGACTACATCTTGCCAACCACCATTCCTGACAAAGGAAGGGTGTTGACGCAAATTAGCAAGTTCTGGTTTGACCATTTCGATGTTCCTCATCACTTGGTTTCTACCGATTTGAGCTCGGTAGAAATTCCCAACGGCCTCGATGCCAGCGAGCTGGAAGGTCGAACGATGATCGTCAAGAAGTGCGAGGTCGTTCCGATCGAGTGTGTTGTTCGCGGTTACCTAGTCGGATCAGGATGGCGAGACTATCAAGCCACCGGGGCAGTTTGTGGAATCGAACTCGAACCTGGGCTTAAGAACTGCTGCAATTTCCCACGGGCACTCTTCACACCGGCAACCAAAGCAGACTCGGGGCACGATGAGAATATTTCGTTCGCCCGAATGCTCAACGAAATCGGGGAAGAGACCGCCAACGCTCTTAAAGAAAAAAGCCTGTATGTCTATGAAAAAGGAAGAGACTACGCGGCAAGCAAGGGGATCATTCTGGCCGATACGAAATTCGAATGGGGCTGGCACGAAGGCGAACTGATTTTAATCGATGAAGTCATGACGCCCGATAGCTCACGGTTTTGGCCAGCCGATCAATACGAAGAAGGACGCAATCAAGTCTCATTCGACAAGCAATTCGTTCGCGAATATCTCGATTCAACCGACTGGGATAAAAACAGCGATCCTCCGACGCTACCAGAAGAGATCGTCAGCAAAACTCGCGAAAAGTACATCGACGCTTATGAGCGATTGACTGGCGAAGCGTTCCCGTGGAAGTAGGCTTGTGCGATAACCCCCGGCAATCCCTCAATGGTAACCCGACGCGTGAGCGAGGGACGGTCCCTCGCTCACGCGTCGGATTACCATTAAGAATCCCGGCTGCAACTAACGAGTCTCAGTTAATCGTGCAAACTACAACTTCGACACCAGCTCTTTGAGCATCCGTTGACGAATCAGGTTGCCGTGTGCCTGAATCGAATCGGTATCACTGAGCGTCTCGATCGCTTCGTCATACTCCTTGCATCCCTCCAGGGCACGGCCCAACAAATATACAACACCGTCATTCCAGCGCTGAGCATCGTCATGGGCCTTCAAGACATTGAGCCAGTTCTTTGCAGCGCTGACACTTGAATTGTCAAACAGACACTGGGAAAGGAAAAATCCAGCGTCACGTCTCATTAAACGCATCTGCCCCTGAACACTTTCAACCTGAGCCGAAAACTCACTGGCACTTTGATCAACCTCTTTTCGAATTCCGAGCAATCGCTGCAATCGCTTGTCTGTCGCAACTGCATCAAGATCGGCATCATCGTACATGAGCCGTTTCATACTCTCGATCGCATTGAGCGACAGCGCCCGCTTTTGGGATTGAAACTTGCCTTTGAAGAATCTGGCTCGAGCGGTCCGGTAGATGATAAAATTGTCTATGTAGCTTTCACCCAAAAAATGCCAACGGAGTTTGTCCCTCATCTGAGTACTCTTTTCCTGCCCCAACGCCTCCCGAACGGCTTGCCGGAACAGATGGGTCTTGATCGCAATGTCCCAGGATTTTAGCTCAACGCCTTCGACGTCGGGCAACCGCGTCTTGATCGTATCGCCGTTGAACGCGAGCACCAATCGTTTGTCACCGATCAACGACTGCTCCAGCGCCAACATGCGTTTGGAAATCGACTCGGGCGAAACATAGATCAAACCTTCGAGTTCTTTCGTGTCAGCCGGCTTAACCCAATACTGAGTCTCGTCCTTCAGCGATTCCTCTGTCGTCAAGTCAAGCCGTGACAACAGACTCGGGTCCTTGCGTACCTGAGCCAACGTTGCGACCGAGCCAATTTTTTCACCGGGAAATGGCAGGCCCATCTTCGTATCGAACAGGTAGTAGTCGCCTCCAATGGCAACCCCGACCGCCCAGGGCTGACTTCCTTCAGTCTTCGGCTGGAACATCACCGATTCGATATCGACTTGACGAAGTGCCAACATGAACAGTTTGGCTCGCTCGACGTAATCGGCTCGGCCGTAAAGCAGTGATTGCCAAGGATATCGCTCGTAACCCACCCCCGTGATACCCCGTTGGGCCAACGAACCGTCGGACTTGTTGAGTGTCGCTGCGTTGATAGCGTCTTCGTCCATTTCGCCAGTTGAGTTTTCAACAAGCTGCATGTTTCTGACAATCCAATCAAACAATTTGAGACTGCCGGAAAGCTTCTTCGCATTTTCGGCATCGAGATCCGGATGCAGTTTCTCGATGATTTCACAAAGCGGATCGTCAGTGTCTTCGCCTGGCTTGTAGCCGTCGGCGGCCAAGCGATAGAGCTCAAATCCGCTCAGCATTTTTGAGTTTACAACTCGATCTGCGACTTGAGCCATCCAAGCCGACTCTTGCAGATAGTGAGCATCGGTTCCCAAAAAGCTGTACTGATCATTCTGGGCCAGCATCGCCAACGAGCTGTACTGATCCAACAGTGGCTTGGAAAGCTCGTCTTGGCTCCACTTGACCCGCTGAAGCTTTTGATCGGAGTACGAAATCCAGCGATTCAAACCAGTTGAGAGCTTGTCCTTGAACTCCTTTTGCTCAAAACGAACTTCGCTGAAAATGAAGTCCATGGTGCGAGAAAGATCATCCACCTTCGTCTTCTTCAAATCCGCCTCCAACATGTCCAGCATCGGATCATTGGGCGGCGTGCAGCCTGCAAACGCCACGCTCAAGACAATCAGCATGGAGTAAAGACATTTTCGCATCAGCAAAAACGCCATAGCAGGAGTTGCATGTTTAAGATTTGATATGGAAGTAAGGCTAAAACTCATCGTATTGCGAATCCTGATTTCCAGTTCAAGGTTAGGTTTGACGAACCAGTTCGTGTATCTGTTTCAAACTCGCCAACAAAGGCTTAATTCTCTCAATCGGCAACATGTTGGGCCCATCGCTGGGCGAATCATTCGGATTGGGATGCGTTTCTATGAACACAGCATCACAACCCATCGCCACGGCAGCTCGCGCGAGTGGCTCAACCATCTCTCGGTTCCCACCCGTCGTGCCTTCGGCGGCGCTTGGCTGCTGTACACTGTGCGTCGCATCGAACACAACCGGCACTCCGATTTTTGCCATCTCGGGAATTGAACACATGTCGTTAACCAGTCGTCCGTATCCAAAAAAGGAACCCCGTTCTGTGACCAAAACGTTGCGACAATCCGAGGCTTCCAGCTTGCCTACGACGTGCTGCATATCCCATGGCGCCATGAACTGGCCTTTCTTCACATTAACGGCAGCTCCAGTCTGGGCGGCGGCAACAAGAAGATCAGTCTGACGAGCCAAAAAGGCCGGAATCTGGAGTAGTTGGCAAACCTCGCCAGCCTCGGCGGCCTGCGCGGGAAGATGAATATCAGTTGTCACTGGGAGGTCGAACGAGTTACGAACCTCTTCCAGGATCTTGAGACCTTTCTCAAGCCCTACACCTCGATACGATTTCAAACTCGTTCGGTTCGCTTTATCGTACGATGCTTTGAAAATCAGTGGCAAATCGAGGGCTTCGCAAGCCGTTTTGAGCTCCTGAGCAATGGTCAGCATCAAATCCCGTCCATCGATCACGCAGGGGCCGGCAATGACCAATAGCGGATGCCCAGCACCACAATTCAAGTTTCCGATTTGGACAGGGTTATTGGGCACGATCAATCTAACTTTTGCTGTTGCCCTAACTTTGGGGAGCCGAGGGCCGTGATGCATCAGGCGAATTTGCATCGGGCGGATTCGTTTCCGCCCCGACACTGGTGTGTCTGGTCTAGTTTTTTAACAGGATAATTGTTTTGCCAGTTTATTGCGATGGAGCAACCGGATCGGAGCTCATTTTTTCGGAACTAGCAAACGCAGAAACTTCGGAATAATTTCGATCTCCAGCGGCAACACGCCTCCCGGATCTCCGTCAAGCTGATAAGGCACGCGCTCGTCGGCTTCGACTCGAATCTTCTTGAACTTGCAAAAGTGAGAAAAGCCCCAACCTCGATGCTGCCGAAGACAAATGGCCGCCAGATAGAAAAGACCTCGAAGCAGATTTCCTCCACGCAACGTACAGAGATCCAGCTCCCCGTCAGCAGGATCCGCGTCCCAGACGATCGGCAAGTTCATTGCGTAACGAGGAACGTTGAAAATGAACGCCCATTTTGCGGTGACCACTTCTTCGGAATCCGAAGTTCGAATTCGTAGTTTCGGATAACGATATTGGCTGATCGCTCGAAACGTCGGCTTTACATAAGACCAGTGGCGGATGTGTCCTTTACGCTTCTTATGAACTTGATGGACTACTTCGGCGTCAAATCCACAACTTGCCATGACAAAGAAGAGTTTTCCATTAGCACGTCCTGCGTCCAAACGCGTTGTCTTTCCCACGGCAATCATTTCAGCGATCGAGTCCGGATCTGCGGTTAAGCCAAGATGCTTTGCAAGCAAGTTTTCAGTACCCAGCGGCAAGATCGCCAACGGCGTCTGCGGGGGCAAACTATTGGCCAACAGAGAAACAGTACCGTCACCGCCCGCAGCAACGACTGCTCGAAGCCCACTAGAATTGGAATCTGAAAACGACTCTGTGTGCCCGTCGCTACCAGATTCGGAAAGTTGAGCCACAGTCGTTTTGACTTCTTCGATATCGGTCAGCACCCGAACCGTGAATCCTTGGCTGGCCAGTTTTTCGGCAAGCGAATCTACGACGCTTCGTCGATCCGATGAGCCAGAGTTCGGATTGACCGAAATGACGACCGTCCGCTGGGTGTCATCAAGCAGTTCTTCCGATACCATTGTCGCCGTTTCCATGGCTAAAATTTATCACATCACCCGGAAAATTGCTGAGGCTGCAATGGGCTAGAGGCATAAATCATGTTTTTCTACAGGCGTCTGAACTTCGACGAACGGACCAAGTAGCTCGGCTCTCCGGGGCTGTGATTTTTTTCAAAACACGCCCTAACAACACCAGCCGTTTTGGCTTTAGCCACGGTTAACAGCGATCCAACCGGCTAACGCCAAAACGGCTAAAAGAATCGCAAGCTCTCCGAGCCGAGAGGGGATAATTCGCTTTACGGCTCGGAGATCTGGGACAGCCGTGCTACTAAACTCACGGAATTGGGCCTCATTGAAGGGATAACCGAAACCTAAGCCGCTTGCTCAATCCTGAAACACGATTTCCAAACCGGGCGTTGCGATTTGGTACAGCGTTTCCATTGCGCTAACTCGTGCCCTAGTGAACTTGTTTGAATTGGCCAAACAGGGAAAGCAAATCCCCGCCATAACGCCCACTTCTAGCAATCCGATGATTTTTTTTCAAACTGGCACGTCAGTTGCCTTAGGCACAGTTGCCATAGCGGTTCCATCGCTTGTGCGATTCGCTGGCGGACGTTGGTTTTCAATCGTGCCTCGGTTCGATTGTTTTCAACGTTCTGATGCGGCCCGTGAGGTCTCTGGAATTATTCCAAGTGGTTGCCTTGCCCCTAACCACTTGGCGTCAAAGTGTTTTGACACCAGAGACCTCGCACTTGGGCCGACAGCAAAAGGTACGAAAATCTACTCGGGCTCTACAAAGGGCTCTGACAAAGGATCGTAAACGTCCGGTCGACGATCTTTCATCCGGTGTACTTCATGCTGCCCTGGAACGCTGACCAAGTGCTTTTGTCGCGCATACTCAGGGTCAATTTCGGCATAGAGAATCGCTTCGTCAGCATGATTGGCGAAAGCCAAGTTCGCGCCTTTGGGATCACAGATTTTGCTTTTCCCGATAAAGTCGAACCCTCGTTCGGTGCCGACGCGATTGACAGACATGTAATAGACGTGGTTCTCAAGCGCCCTGGCATTGGGAATCAAGTCGGACGTCAATCCCGAGCCAGGCGGCCAGTTGGTCGGCAACGTGATCAGGTCGGCGCCCTTAACCGCCAGAACTCTCGCGGCCTCCGGGAACGAACTGTCATAACAAATGTTCATCCCGATGCGAACTTGATCGGTAGTGATAACGTCGAACCCGCGATCGCCCGGAGTAGTAAAGCGATCAACGCCCAGAAATGGCAAGTGAACTTTTCGATAGATGCCCAAAACGCCGTTCGGATCAACCAGCGCCAACGAGTTAAAAATCCTATCGCCAGCGGTTTCGAGAAAACCAAACACGACCATCGTTTCGTGCTCGCGACAAAGCTCCGACACGCGCATTATCGACGGCCCGTCGATTGGCTCGCTGACAGTTTGGGCTTCTTCGAACGATTCAAAGCAATATCCAGTGATCGTACATTCGGGAAACACGGTCAGCTGCACCCCCTCAGCGACCGTCTCGCTCAACCGACTGGCAAGCTTTTCCAAATTCGCATCCGTGTTGGCGAACTCGATATCCATTTGGACACCGGCGATTTTAAATTGAGACATGATTTAAGCCTTGGTTAGGTTGGAGTTCAATATCCAGCAAAGAGGAATAGAACCGCGAATAAACGCCAATGGACGCAAATAAAACCAGAATTTGTATTCGCGTTCATTAGCGTTCATTCGCGGTTGAAAATCCGGCAAGCATTCTCACGCCTTTTCTCGGAGCTTACACCTCGAGCTAATAAAGACGGCTCCACCGAGCAACTAGTTGTGCCACCAAACTATCGCAGGGTTCCGGACCGAGGTTGAATCGAACTATTGTTTCGGCTTTAGCTCTTCCGTCTTAGGCTCTTCAGTCTCTGGCTCTGAAGGCTTCTTCTCAACTGGCTCATTAATCAACTGGTTCGCCGCATCCCGAAGCGATTGATACCCCGGGTGTCGCGGGTCGCTCTTGAGAAGCTGCTTGACATACGTCATCGCCTCCTCACCATTTTCGACGTGAATATAATACGTCGCCAATCCCATTTGATAAGTCGGATTGTCGGACAGTTGTTTATACGCCTCAAGCAAATGCGTTTCTGTGGACTCGATATCGTCTTGCACAAAACAACTCATGGCATACCGATAATGTAACCCATGCGTATCCTGCAGATCTTTGGCTCGCTTAACATCGACTGCCAAAAGTTGATGCTCTTCCAGTCGCAAGCGTTCGACAGTTTGGGAAACCCTGATCATCTGCTCGCCCTGCCGACGGATTCTGGCTCGCATTTGCTGGAGCTGATCCGGAGTCATACTGCCACTGGGACGAGTCTGTCGCAATTCCTGCTCCATCTGCTGAACGTCGTCATCCAACATTGCCGCCAAGTTGGATCGCGGCCCGGCGAGATTGGGTTCCACCGTAATGGCCACCCGATAACCATCTTTGGCTCGCTCGCGATCACCAAGCATTTCATGCAACCCGCCCAACATCATGTGATAGGTGGCTCGATCGTTCTCGATATGCAACGATCGTTTCAACTCGGAAAGCGCCCGCTCAAATTGTTCCCGTTGCTGAGGGTCCGAATAAACTGATCGCGACTGTGGATCTACCGACACGAAAACTCGCGCCGCATCAATACGAACTCGACGCTTGGGATGATCAAGCAGTTTTGCAACAGACTCAACAATTGGGCGGAGGTCCCGAGACTCCAAACTCGACTGCGAGTATCGCTGACGACCGCTGATCCGCGCGATTTCGGCATCAAGCCTCGCCAGGGCTGCCGATACGACCTTGGGATCATCATCCTTGAGGGCTTTAAGCGAAACATCTAATGAATCGGAGCTACTATCGCCAGCCAAACCAGTCAACGCACTGGCTCGCATAATCGCTGGCACCCGCTGGTCGGTCGCCATTGCAACCAACGTTGGAACCGCAGACTCACCTCCCGAAAGCCCTTGAGCCAGCTGCTCGTAGTACTTCGTTTTCTCGGGAGACTGGTCTTCGGGATACCACTTCGTCGTCGCCGCGACCATCGCCGCATCAACGCGTTTGAGTTCGGCGGCAACGACTTCGTCGCCTTCTTCGGCCGCGATGATCCAGTCGAGATACTGAGTCAACGGCTTTTCAGATTTTCGGTCGACCAATTTTTTCGAATCGACATGGCAACCAGAACAGGCGTTCGGCGTTCCCAGTGACACACTCAAATCAGGTCGCGGAATTCTCAAGCTATGATCGCGGCGCGAGTCAAGCATCATATAAGTCGTCGCGGGCATGTGACAATCAACACAATTTGAACCGGGAGTGCCTGGCTCATGATGATGATGATTGATCGTGTCGTACTTACCGGCTGAGTGCTGATGACAAGACGTACAGAGCCGGTTGTCTTCAAATTTGATCTTGGTCGAGTGCGGGTCGTGACAATCAGTGCAGCGAATTCCGCTGTGATACATCTTGCTTTGAATGAACGAACCGTAAACGTAATCCTCGTCACGGATCTGACCGTCGCGATGATAGACCGGATCGGTCACTAACTGTGTCGCGAAATAGTCGTCAAAATTACAGCCAGGCTGGAAGCCTTCGCTGACAACCGTTCGCCGCGAATGACAGGGGGCACACGTTTCGATCTGCGGCAAGTTGCTTTCAGTTTTCAGTTTTGCCAGCCCGTAGCCATGGTTGCGATCCCAAAACAGACTTTTCCTCTCTGCCAACTCGACGTGGTAGCTTCCCGGGCCATGACACGCTTCACAACTAACGTCGATTTCCGAAAACGTAGTGTGGTAAGCGTTTGCCAATGGACTGAAATTCTTTTTCAAGTCAGTACTATGACACGAAGCACAACTTGCGTTCCAGTTTTGAGTAATCCCGGTCCAGTGCAGCGGGTCATCTGGCGACAGTTTCTCGTTAACATCGGGAGGGTTAAGATAGAACCAGCTTCCCTTGTTCGTGTCCCATGAAATTCTCAGCACCTGAACACGGCCAATCTCATTTGGCTTGGCATCTTCCGGGCGATCAATCTCGACCATGTACTGTTGCAGCGGGCGAACGCCGAAAACGAATTTGACTTCGAAATCCTGCATCTTTCCGTCAGGCCCTTCGGTGTTGATCATAAACCGGTCGCCGTCACGAAACATTTTCGACAGAACCCCAAAGTGCTCGATCGTCTGTCCGTCAAACCTCGCCAACACCGTTTCGTCAGTCGCGATGTCCATGGCTAGGTCGTGGTCCGAACCATGAAACAAGGTAGCTTCGTTTTGATGGCAATCGACACAGGAATCGCGACCGACAAAGCTCGCACTAACCTCCTCTGGTGATTCCCGGTAGCGATCGGCAAGTACGTATCCGCAAGCCAATATCAATACCAGCAACAAGATTGCAATCCCGACTTTCTTCGACATCAACTGTTACTCAGTTCTTCTCGTTATAACCAAAACCCACAGTTTAACTTGTGGCAATTTGAACCACTACGGGTTAAGTCGGAACATGATTCAATTGGTCAACTAAAACGATACAATCGACCTTCGTAGTGAGTCCGATTCCGTTGGAGCTGCGGTCAGAGAAGCGAAGGTTAACGATGAACACGAATTCATCTGATAGAAAATCCGAAAAACGGCTTGCTGGTGATATTTTTCGCGCGGCCGAAATTTCAGATCAGTTCAATTTTTGGTTTCCCGCCAAATTGCCGCAGGGGACCTCGGTCTGCATCTCCAGTTCGCGGTTGGGCCAAAAGCTGGACCACCACAAGTCCTGGTTCGACGCCTTGAGAACAATCGCCGTTCAGCTCCAACGCGAGAACAAATTCCTGATCTCGGCCTCTGACACCACAACCGATCCGTTTGTACATCGCATTGCCAAACTGTTTGCGATTCCGATTGTACAGTTCAAGCCTTTACCTTCAGCCCTCAGCACCGACTGGCTGGAGACAACCGCGGAGAACCGGCGACCTGTCGCCGAATCATGCGACGCCTGCACGCCGCGAACAGTTTGGTTTCGACAGTCGAACGAGTCTGACACGAAGATCAATATCAATGATTTGATCGTTTCGATTGCCCGGGAAGTCATTCTGTTGAGCGTCCGAAGATCGGGAAATATTTTCGCTGCCGCAACCCAACGTTTGGAAAGTCAAACAGAATCAATCGGCGAATCAAACTCCAATGCAGTAAAAGTCACTGGTTCTTCAATTGAACCTCTGAAAGAAAACAATTGTTCAACGACCAGACTGTTGATCAATCGAAAACTCACTCCCAAGCCAGTTGAGTCAAAACTTCTCGACGGCGGAGCCAGCGGATGGTGGCTCTATTCAAGCGAATTTGAATCCGAATCAGCACTCAGCCCGAGTCCTGGCGTTATCGAATCACCATCGGCCAATGAATCGAAGTTGCAATTAGAATCGAAGCTGGAACTAGCGAAGCCACAAATCCCTGAACCGGTCATTCTGGAACGTGACGAAGTAGACGCAGGCCAATTTCTTCTTCACTGGACGCGGCGCAGAGTTGGCCCTTGGCCTGATCAAACACACGCCAGCTATCTCGACGATTTGATTTTTCAAAGCTCCCGCCGCAAGCATAGTGAGATGTCTGCGCTGTGTCGAATTTTGGCTTCTCGGACAATTCTCGGTTCCAACGATTTGACGAGGGACTCGCGGCGGGTAGTCTGCCTTTCCGATTTACCGATTGACGAATTGAAAGACCACCGCGTTTTCCGCCCGCACTTGAGCCGCTGGGACTTCGAGCCGTATGGACTGGCGATCGATCGGAGCTTGCTCAAGAATTTGGGCGCAAAGCCCGCAATCTATGGAGACGATTCGACTTGGGCGTCGCTTTCACAAGACCAACGGCCATTTTTCCAACCCGAAACGTCTGCATCTGAAAAGATCGATTGGAAAACCGAGCGAGAATGGCGAATCATTGGCGACTTGCGCCTCGAACTGATCCCGCGTGATCGAGCATTTGTATTCGTTGCTTCGACCGACGAAGCCAAAATCATCGCCAGTCTTTGCCATTGGCCAGTCGTAGTGCTGGGTGATTAACCATGAGAGGATTTCAAGTACTTACCGTCGCGTAGCGAATGGTCATGGGTAGCCACGGGTTTCAACGTTTACACCCGTGGCTAACCAAGATCGGTCGCTACGCAAAGACGTTCATTGAAAGAATTCGAAACATTCCGAAAGTTTCAAACCTTTCGAACCATTTCCGAAGCCAGCCCGTAAGGCTTCTCGAAGACTGTTCGAACCTGCTCGACTGCTGTTTAAAACTGAACGTAACGCGAACGCGCTCGCTAGCAGCTTCAAAGATTCGTCGGAAGCCACGAGCCTGAAGCACTTATCACAGTGGGCTTGTCATTAAATCTGGCTTTCTGTATTTACGCAGCAGGAAAAACTAAAGTCCGGTCAAAGGATGGGCCAAACGTTGCTTAGCTACCACCAATTACGCTGTATTGACGCGTTCACCGATGGAGTGATCCGCCAATCCAGAAAACGGTTTAACACGATTCTGGCCGTAGCAGGACTGAGCATTCTGAGCGCCCTTGGATGCCAGACCCCAACACCGTTGTCAGAAACGGCACTCCCGATTCCGCCTGAGGTTCTTAGCACCGACCAGCTCGACAACGTGAGATTTCAAAGCCCTGACTACGGAACGGCAACAGTAAAGCCACTGTTCAATGAAGCCCTTGGATCGTATACGCCCAAGCAGGCTTCGTCGGACAAATCCACTCCAATCGACCGCTCCAAACTCGTTGCCGATGTGATCTTTACGGGAAACCGCCATCTGCAAACCCACCAACTGACGAGAAACATTCGAACACGACCAGGTCGCTACTTTGATCCCGATAAACTCAAACAGGATGTTGACCAGCTTTGGCGAATGCCTGAAATCCGGCGTATCAAGGGGCCATTCCTTCAAAAAACTCGCGAAGGGGTTATCGTTTCGATTGAAGTCGAAGAACGGAACGCGATCAGTCAAATTGATTTCGTTGGAAACCGAGGCATCTCTGATCGTCAACTGAAAAAAACCGCTGGCATTGAAGACGGCGATCCACTGGACGTCCATGCGATTCGGATGGCGAAAACTAGAATCGAAGAACTCTACAAGAGCAAGGGATTTCCCCGGACTCAAGTCGAATTGACCGAAGGAAGCGAGGAAGGCGACGGTAAAGTCGTATTCCTGATCCACGAAGACGAAAAACAACGAGTTTGGAAAGTCGAATTCGAAGGTAACACGATCGCTTCGGATGCACGGCTTCGGCACTTCGTAAAATCAAAACCGGGAATCTTAAAATACATTGGCGGACTTGCCAATCGCGATGAGCTCGATCAGGACATCACACGCTTGACGACCTACTATCGCAGCTTGGGATACTTCAACGCGAAAATCGGACGTGAATTTGAAGAGAGTAACGATGGCAAGTGGATGAGCGTCCGGTTCATCATCAACGAAGGTCCGAGATACAAAATTCGCGAAGTCAAGTTCATTGGAAATAGTGCTTATCAAGACGAACAACTAATCCAACTACTTGAACTCAGACCCAACGCCGAAGTCGGCTCACCCGATTTCAATGTTGCCAAAATGAACCAGGACGTTGTCAGCCTGCGTGACCTTTATGGTGGACAGGGTTTCGTTTTCGCAAACGTCGAGGCCGAACCGCGATTCCTTGAAGAACCCGGTTTGCTCGATTTGGTCTACAAGATTGAAGAAGGAAAGCAGTATCGTGTTGGCAAAGTCAATGTTCACTACGACGGCGACTACGGAATCACGAAGCGCGAAGTCGTCCTCAACCGATTATCGCTACGTCCGGGAGATTTAATCGACGTGCGCGAAATTCGCCGAAGCGAACAAAAGCTGGGAAGCTCACAGGTGTTCGCTGCTCGCGGCACGCCTGGGGCACAACCGCCCAAAATCGTTGTTCGGCCACCGGAGTTAAAGGCTCTCGAACGGCATGCCCGCGCTGGACGGACGGGCGGGTACGGAGGGCATAGGGGGCATGGCGGAGGAAGTTCAACCAGATAACATCCGCAAACTCACATACTCTGGGCCATTAACCGCGCCGCCGAAATGACGCGAAACTGACTTCATAACAACCAAAATAATGCAATCTAAATCAACAAACATCTCCGCTCGACTGATGATCGCAATGGTCCTCCCATTGCTGGCGTTGGCCAGTGGCTGCCAAAACTGTTGTTTGCTTAAAGACTCAAACTCACCCGGCTTGTTTCGAGGAAACAGCCAAACCGAGTTCGCTTCGTTGTTAAAATCAGCCAATCAGGAATTGGATAGATCCAGCGCCACCGTCCAGCAGCGACTCGCGATCCTGCAGAGCGATACAAACTCGACCACCGTTCAACAGCAAGTCGTTGCCAGCTCCAATTCGTCCTACTCAAACGACTGGAGCAACAACCAAAATCCGCCCAAATCGACGTCCGTCGGTTACACCAACACAAGCTTTGCCGCTTCAAAACCGAAACAGGATCAACCACCATACAATTCAAATCAGCCAATCATCCGGACGCAGAGCTTTGACTATTTCGGGTTTCCGGAGAAGAAGTCCAAGGTTCAACAGACCGTGACTCAGGAGCCCGAGAAGAAGGCCCCTAACAAGCTCATCGGCACGGAGTCCGATAGCTCCCAGAACGTAAAATCGGCCTATCAGTATCCTGAACTTTCGACGCCGGACCGATTGCACCCGCCCGGCAACGGGTTGCCATCTCCGAATATCGGAAGCCCCAACGAACTCAATCCGCTTGTCCAACCACTGGAGCGTGGCGGCAACGCTTCGTTTCCAGCCAACTACGCAGATCTTGACATCTACGTTGCCGAAACGCAAACCGGGCGGATCAACTTTGGCGGTGCTTATAACTCTGACAACGGAATTGTTGGTCAGTTTATTGTCGACGAAAAAAACTTTGACATCACTCGCTGGCCACGTAACTTCCGTGAAATCATGGACGGGACGGCGTGGCGCGGAGCCGGGCAGAACTTTCGGCTGGAACTGGCTCCCGGTGCCAACCTCGAACGATACCTTGTCAGCTTCACCGAACCCCACATGCTGGGGACCAACTACAGTTTCTCAGCAAGCGCCTACCTGTTTCAGCGGCAGTACTTCGACTGGGACGAGAAACGCGTCGGTGGACGACTGGGACTGGGGAGGCATCTAACCCCAGATCTTTCGATCAGTGCGGGGCTTCGTTTGGAACGAGTCAAGCTCGACAATGAGCGCCTTACTACGTCACCTCAACTCAACAGCAATCTTGGACGAAGCGATCTCTATTTGGCGAATATCGGACTGGTGCGAGACACACGTGACAGCCAAGTCCAGGCCACCGAAGGTTCTTTTCTTTCGATGACCTTTAGTCAAGCGTTTGGAGACTATAGTTTCTCACGAGGTGATTTTGATTTTCGGCGCTACCGTTTGTTGTATGAACGACCTGACGGTTCAGGGCGACACACGATCAGTTACGGAACCAAACTTGGATTGAGCGGTTCCGATACTCCAGTATTTGAAAATTACTTTGCTGGCGGATTCTCCACATTGCGTGGTTTCGATTTTAGAGGCGCGGCTCCTGTCGAAGGCGGCGTTCGCGTCGGCGGCGAGTTCCAATGGCTCAACACCGTCGAGTACATGTTTCCGATCACGGCCGACGACATGATCAAAGGCGTTTTGTTCTGCGATTTCGGAACAGTCGAAGAGAAAATCGAAATCAACTCCGAAAACTTCCGTGTCGCTCCTGGTTTTGGATTCAGAATCTCGATGCCGGGAGCCGGTATCGGAGCACCGCTGGCGTTTGATTTTGCGTTTCCTGTTTCAACCGCTGCTGGCGACGAAGAAAAAGTGTTCAGCTTCTACTTGGGAGTGTTGCGGTAGTTGATTTAAAAAGTCATTGAAATGGTCCTTCAACAAGTTTCTGGAGTGCCTCTAATCAAGAACCGGTGTTGCGGTTGTCATGAGCGACAAGGCCGCAGCTGGAGAACACCAATTTGGCATTTAATGGTAACGGTAACCCGAAGAGCTCGTGATTTTTTTGAGCCGTTTTGGCGATAGCCGCGGTTGAACCGCAATAAACCGAGGCTATCGCCAAAACGGCTGATATTGCCAAGGAGTGTTTTGAAAAAACCACAGACTCGCCGGGTACCAATTGAGCAGTTCGTTGCCCGAAAGAACGGCGGCTAGCGCCCAATGGCCCTTACTTTGTAGCGGTGGAGCGCAAGCTCCCCGGTTTTATTCGAGCGGAACTCTGAGAAATCGGAGGGCTCGCGCCCAAACGCTAAAATTTTGCAGGCGAAGTAAGGGCCATTCGGCGACAGCCTAGCCGGCCACTGAATTGAGTTCTATCAAGCTCAGGCCTGTACTGCCTACGATTACAACTAGCCATGCATAATCCTGGCAAAAAGAGACCGTGTCCTTGAATTTTGACTTCCCCCAAACCGCTCGCCATTGGATCCCTGTATTGACTGGGCTGGTGATGATTGCGATTGTGGGCTGCCAAGCCGACCAGCGCAAACACAGCGTCGGGGTGGATGATTTTGCGAATCATGGCACTTTGGCCCCCAATCACTTTCTTGCGATGGATCACGAAGCCTTCCATCGACTGCCTCAACAAGCGCGGCATCGTGTCGCCAAACCAGCGATCCAATCGGCCAGCCATTCTGCAACCAACTCAGGCCAGGGCGGGGCAGCAAGATACCCTGTTGTGCAAGCGACTTACCAATACCCGGCCACCAACCCTCCTGGCCAACCTCCTCTACAAATCGGCGCACCACAAAACGGCTTTCAACTCAACGCACCGGTTCAGTTACCGAACGGCCAATTTCAACAACGGCAGTTCCAAAGCCAAACCCCACAAGCCCCGAATCGTGGACAGTTTGGACAATTTCAACAACCGGCTTTGCAGTATGGGCAGGTCCCCAACCTAGGCCAACCAAGCTTCAATCAACCGGCGTTGGTTCAACCAGGCGGTTATGGCCAGACGATCCAACCGGGCTTTTATCCCAACCAGAGTCCAAGCGGCCTGAACTTCGGGCAAAGCTTTCCTCCAGTTCAGCAACCCGAACTTCTGGACGTGGACGTCTTTATTCCCCAGAATCCTTCGGGCAGATTTAGTATTGGCGGAACTTACAGCTCCGACAACAACGTGCTTGGCCAGATCATTCTGGAGGAACACGATTTTGATTTCCGGGCTTGGCCAAGAAATCTTCGCGACGCTTTTGGGCCGTATGCCTGGCGTGGTGGCGGACAGCGATTTCGGGTCGAAGCCGTTCCCGGCGCCGACCTTGAACGTTACCTCGTCAGTTGGTCCGATCCTTACTTTCGCGGTACCGATTCGAGCTTGAGTTTGAGCGCGTATCTGTTCGAGCGGCAGTATTTCGATTGGGATGAGAAACGTGTCGGAGGTCGAATCAGTGTTGGAAGACGGCTTTCACAATACTTGACTCTCACCGCTGGCTTGCGATTGGAAGACGTAACGCTCGACAATCCGCGCGTTGCCGGTTCGTCTCAGTTGAACGCCAACCTAGGCGACAACGATTTGTATCTTGCCAGCATCGGTTTTGCTTACGACACCCGAGTCCTTCCTTACTTAACCGGCTTGGGGACCTACTTTGGCGCAACGTTCACCCAAGCGTTTGGAGATTTCAGCTATTCGCGTGGCGAGCTAGAGTTCCGAAACCACCAAAAAGTCTTTGCCCGTCCCGACGATTCAGGGCGGCACATTATTGGATTTCGCAGTCTGCTCGGATTCACGGGAAGCTCAACCCCCGTGTTTGAGAATTTCTATTCGGGCGGACTTTCGACGCTGCGAGGATTCGACTTTCGCGGTGTTTCACCGATTGACGGCGGTGCCAGGGTCGGCGGTGAATTTCAGTGGATCAACTCGCTTGAGTACACCTTCCCATTGACAGCCGACGACATGATTCGCGGCGCGATGTTTGTCGATTTTGGCACGGTTGAACAAGAGATCGAAATTAACTCCGAAAACTTCCGCGTTGCTCCTGGACTGGGACTGAGAGTCCACTTGCCGTTTGCCGGATTGGGGGCACCACTGTCGTTTGACTTCGCGTTCCCGATCGCGACGGGGACCGGCGATGATGAAAAGTCATTCAGCTTTTTCATCGGTGCGGTGCGTTAGAAAACGAAAACTGGACAGCTGGAAGAAACATGCCTACCAAGACGCCGATAATCGCGATCACGACCAACAGCTCAACAAGCGTAAAACCACTCGCTTTGAATGAGTGGACATTCAGAGCCCTGCAATATTTAAAATTACGATATTAGCCAGGAAAAGAGGATGGAGGCAAGGAACGAAGGTTCCCTAGGAGGCGTAATCCGTTTCAGATTCGTGTTAGCCCCTTGGCTGCGATTGACCGAAATTCGTGAGTTTTCTAACCTCCCGATGGCCTCGAAGCGTTAATCGTTTGGACCATAGCGCCACTGGCCAGCGGTCTATTATCAACCGAGGTCAGTCGGCCAAACGCTTGGCTGGACGCGCTGCTGGGTGAGGTCCAAACAAGCGACGAGATGCTCGTTTAGCAATACAAGAAAATCCAAATGACCTCCTCAAACGCCATCCAATTTGAAAACGTGTCTTTGATCCTGATGATCGACGACACCTCGACTCACCAAGAACGGTTGGACCATCGGATTTGGCAAGCCGTCAGCGCGCTGGGCCTGATTCGATTCCGAACTGAAATCATTCTAGTCACCGGTCAGAACTTCACTCCCGACTCCGAGCAAACTCGACAACTATACAATTCGGTCACTTACCGGCCTTACCCAAAAATGTTTCCCTGCTTGAAACAGGCGATCGAAGCGGCGAAGCACCCGTTGATTGCGATTACCGACCCCGACGTCGAAATCGATACAGACGTTTGGAAGCTGCTGAAGCAACGATCAAGCCGGCTTTCAATTCAAACCGCATACCACTCCTCGGTTTCCGGCGCCAAACCTTCCAACCGATTCCAGACGCTCAAACGTTTTCAAGTAACGATCAGCGAGTGGCTCTCAAACGCACTGTTGCGCACCAAAAAATCAGAACTGCGTCACGGTTTGACGATGCTCACTCGGACTCCGCGCTCGTCAATGCCCCACGTCCATCAGTTGCCAACAGAGCACAATCAAGACGCAAGTTCTCAACCTGATCCTCTAGCGCCACTATGGACCAGTTCCCCAACTCAGCAAAACTTGGCTTCATCGACTCAACTGCTGGCCCTTGCGCGACTAAACGGAACCGTGGTCAACGAAATTGATCTGGGCATTGGGTCTTCCTCAAATGCTGCCTCTGCTCCCAGCTCCAAAACAATTCGCCGTTCAGTTGCGGGTTCGGTTCGATTCTGGTGGAACACGATGATGTTTCCACGACATCGTTTCGAACTACAACAACAGCTCGAACAATCGGAACCAACCAAGCCAAATAGAATTGGCTGGGCCAAGCAATTGGCTACCATCTCAACCCTGGCAATGCTCGCTGTTTTCTGCCTTTTTCATTGGCTGGGTTTCGCGCTGTTTGAACCAGACGAAGCCCGCAACGCACAGTTGGCCCTCAACGTGATTGAATCGGGCGATTGGCTGAGCTTGAAATTGAATCGAGAATTTTATTGGGACAAACCGCCGTTTCAAATCTGGGCCATCGCGGCCAGCTACCAGACGTTTGGCGTAAACCAGTGGTCGACTCGATTGCCAGGCGCCATCGCGTCGCTGCTTACGATTCTCATGACGGTCTTAATTGGTAAACGACTGGTTGGGTTTCGCGCCGCAGCAATCGGAACATTTATGCTGTTGATTACCGCGGGATTCTTGTTCACCGGACGTTACGTCACGATGGACGCTGCGCTGACGGCGTCGACAACGGCGACTTTACTGCTTGGATTTTTGGCGATCCGAGACCGATTCAACAAAGCAACCGCTGTAGCGGCGGGAATTGCGTGCGGGATCGGAGTACTAACCAAAGGCCCAATCGCAATCGTCATCTGCCTTCCACCGTTAATTGTGGCCAACTGGCTGCTGGCCAAACAACGTCCTCAAGAATCAAAAACCAGAAACCGTTGGCTGTGGTTAATCGTTCCAACCTTCGTGGTGTCGGCTCCGTGGTTCATTGCTACTAGTTTGGTGCACCCGGATTTTCTGACTTACTTTTTCTGGAAACATCACTTCGTTAGATTCTCTTCGGCGTTCAACCATCGCGAACCGTTCTGGTATTACGCGCTGGGAATCTTTCTGTTCATGTTCCCGGCCAGCTACTTGTTACCCTCGACCGCTCGGTTCCTCACATCTCGTAGACCAGAGAATCGGATGTGGCGAACTCGCGAACATGGATTCCTGTTTCTCTCGGTTGTCTGGATCATCGGTTTCTTTACGCTTGCCGAGTCCAAACTTCCCACTTACATCGTCCCCTCGTTCCCGCTGATCTGCCTTTTGATGGGCGTATTGGTTGAACGAAGAATCCTTCAACGAGGCCAGTTGATTCCAGGTCAGGCTGTGGCTGTTTCAGATCCTGATGCCAAATCTCCTTATGCCGAATCACAAAGAAGCTTTTTTGACGGGCTGCCCGGCTTCAAATCGAGACGAAGCTTTTTCGATGGGCTGACTGGCAGGGCGCCACTGGAACTGGTGTTCTGGATCTCGGTCGGAAGCGTGGCCCTGCTGACGATGCTCCCTTCGGCTTCGGCTTCGCTGGCATGGATGATCGTTTCGGCAGCGATTATTGGCACGCTCGGCTTCTTGGCGGTGAGAAGGCGGTCAAAGCCCAAACTCGCTTGGGTCTGCTTCGGTCTGCTTGCATTGTTCACCGTTGATTTGATCGTCCATCGCATCGTACCGGCCGCCGCCGAGCAACGCTCGATTCACTCCGCCGCCCGTCAGTTGCGCAACACGGCTGGGTTTGCAGACGCCCCGTTGGTTTTCTTCGGCCGCGAACCCTACGGTTCGACTTTGGTTCACGATCCCGACGACGTAAAGTTTTTTCAAGTGACTCAGACTAGCAAGTTGGTGGAGTTCTTAAGCGCCAACCCAACCGCAATCATTGTGGCGTCTGATGATCCAATGAAAACCTTGCGGGACGATCTTCCGTGGACGATCCGACTGGATCAACACGAAGAAGCGCGACATCTATATACCAGCCAGATCAATACAGCGGTTGCGCGCTCGGTAGAATCAGAACCGATGCGATAGGGGAGGTTGGAGGTTGGAGGTTGGAGGTCGGAGATCGGAGATCGGAGGTCGGAGGTCGGAGATCGGAGGTCGGAAATCGGCGCTGTAGCTCCGGCGCTCTGTCGCCGGAGAAGTCAGACGTCAAAATATGGGTACAGA
>CALJOA010000082.1 GCA_937981585.1 uncultured Pirellulaceae bacterium
GAGCAACTGCGTACAAGACGCAGTTGCCACGTGCTCGGCCCATCGGAATGAGCCGGCGACAAACCTTATCATACAATAAAAAAACAAATTTGGACGGAATTTGGATTCCTACTTGAAGAAAAACATCACCGTCGCTCTCCCGTTCCATTGATCATTGAACAATATAATCTTCTTGGCTGCCAATGATGAGGTGCCCCGCCTGTCGAATTCGTTGAATTGCAAAATCGAGAGAAAGCCGTTCCAGAATCGTCGCTGAAACCGTGGCAGCTTACATTCGGCTTGAAGCTCGCAGGAAATACTGATAATCATCGCAATATAGCACCAGTTTGACTTCCGATCCTCGCATGAAACTCGACAAACACCGCTCCAGTTGTTGAGCGTTTCCAGTCGGATGTGACCAAAACTCAGAAGGTTGAATTCGAATGACATCCAAGCCCCTCAATTCGTGGATGCACGTCCTGCTGAAATTCGCAGGCGGCTACAACATCATTGCTGGAGCTTCGATGATTTTGTTTTACCACGAAGGATTCAAGCTCCTTGGAATTCCCAAGCCGGAAATGAGTTTACCAATCCAACTGGTCGGTCTTCTGGTCGGCTTATTCGGCATTGGCTACCTGATGGTTGACAAATCGCCGGTCGAGAACCGCAACGTTCTGCTGCTCGGATTTCTGAGCAAGCTGCTTGGCCCACTGCTGGCGATCGGCTACGTAATCAAAGGCGATCTGCCTACCTCGATTCTTCCAGTGCTGTTCTTTGCCGATACGATTTACTTGATCCCATTTTGGATGATCTATCGTCGGGCAAGCAATCTAGCACAGTCAGAACAAAACGATAACCAAACCGATCGAGCTGCGTCCAAGAAAGCCGCCTAGCCGGAATCCGAATCCAGTCGTAAGCTGCTCACGTATTCGGGTTCGCCTGCCGTGTCCTCGAGAAATACCTTGGCGGTTTTCAATTATCAGTAGTGGAAGAGGCTACGAATCCTTTGGCGGCTTTTTCGTTTGTTTAACCACCTGCCCAGCAGGAGCTACTGGCGCATCCTCAATGCCAGCAGTGTGAAGGATGGCAATCTTCTGCCAGATCTTTCCTGAGAGCCCGGTCGTCAAGCCTTCCAACTCCGACGCCGATGCCATCGCAACTCCGTCGTCAAATTCCTGGACATAAACGGCTGCGATCTTGCCAACCAACGAAAGCATTTCACTGCAGTAATCGAGATACCTCCGCAACTGAAACTCCGTCATTTCGAGTTTAGGCGACAGGCCGGTGCTGGCGTACTTGGCATTCTTCATGATCCGGTGTGGATCCTTGGTCAACTGGTGCATGTCGATCACGTGGGCGATCGAACGCAGTTCATGAATCGCTTTCAACGCACGTTGTCGCTTGTACCGCGTTTCAAAGGACAACAAAAAGAAGATCGCCGCCCCAATCAAAACCACGTCGTTAATCCCGGCCTCCATCAGCGTCACGATATCGACGATCCCGCTGCTGGAATCGAAATCAAAACCAGACAACTGAGCGTTTCCCGAAACAGTGTCGATTTGGTCGCCTTCGCCGATTTGGTAACTAAAGGTTCCCTTTGCTGGGCCTTCTTTGTCTGAGCCGAGAAAACAAAACGGGAGCAGGGCAACTACAATCACCAACGCACAAATCGTCCACACCAAAATGCGCAGCCAACGTACCGGTTGACCAATCCAAGCCGCCCTCGATTTCATGTTCTCGCCAATGACGCTCAGTTGTTGGCAAACCGATTGAAGACCCGAATTTGGAAACCGTTCACCAATTCGAAGCTGAAGCTTCTTTATGGTTTTTACAAGTTGTTCAGGGTTTAAAGTGTCAACTCTCATAGTTCGCGCGATTGTTTGCTCAGAATGAACGATTTCCATTGGCCGGAAAGTCTCCTAACCTGACAAGGAGATTGCGGTAAACTCTTTACTGGCTATGATATAAGTGGGAGACGGCAGTATTTCGGGATCTTAAAGATGAGAAAACGGCTAGTTTATAGACTGGGCAGCCTTGGGCGCCTACCTCTTGATTTTGCGTCGGATTTAGGCCTTGCAATCCACGACGTATTCCTCGACACGGTTTTGGGGCCCACGCCAATGGGATCTCGGCGCGAGATTCGTCGTTGGTCCAAAACCGTCAAACGAATCGACCGGCTGGAGCGGTCCATCGCTGGTTCTTCTTCCAAGAAGAATTCGGAACAGTTGAGGTTCAGTATTGGCAAGGTCGCCAGTCACTTGCTGGAGATGAACAGGAAAGCGGGCAAAGCATCTCAAAGCAGAACAACTGCAGCTAGTGAAAACTGAATTTCTGGTGAGTCCAATCTTTGTTGCCCGCGTCGCAGCAAATCGCAGACACTAACGGCGTGACGATGCTTGCAGGCGTTTTGCAGATGCTCATAAGTTACCAAGCGGTAAAAGGCTTGGGGCTTGGCGCAACCCGAGACTGCAGTCTATTTCGCCGCTTTTCGAATTGTAGATATTACACGCCAGCGACTGCCTGATCGGTGTTGCAACTCCATTTACGAGATTCTAATCTTCGCCTTCCTCGTGGTGTTGCATCCCTCCTTAAGGTTGAACCAATGAAGTCGCTTGTTTCCGTGTTCGTGTTTTTTCTTGTCGCGACAGTTACCTCTGCTGCTCTGGCCCAAATTGATTTCGGATTGGCCGAAGGCGTCGTTCAGGACGCTGCCGACCCAACGCCGTGGTCCGGATCATTTGCCGCCGGTCTAAATGGAAAGACGGGTAACAGTCAAAACTTGGACATTAACATTACGATGATTGCCGATCGTGAGACTGACTTCAACAAGACTTCATTGCTGGCCAGTTACTTTTACTCTGCCAACGACGTGGCCACGGTAACGGATCGCTTTTTTGGCCAAGCCCGTCGTGAACGAGACCTGGCCAATGACCGCTGGTGCGTATTTGCGCAAGCCCAATATGAATGGGACCGTTTCAAGTCGTTCGATTACCGACTCGCGTTGCACGGTGGTCTCTGTTTCAACGTCTTCGAGCTTGAAGATCGTTTTCTAAAGCTTCGTTTCGGTGGTGGTGCTTCAAGAGAATTCGGCTCTGTTGGAGCGGAGTGGCTTCCTGAACTCCAATTCGGTGGCGACTGGGAACGTCAAGTCAACGAAAACGTCAAGCTATACGCAACGACTGACTATTACCCAAACGTCTCTGATTTTTCTGACTACCGGCTGGTCACCAATGGCGGGCTCGAGTTTGTTCTAGATGCAGTGCGGAACATCAACTTTCGAATGTTTGCGCTTCATCGCTACGATAGTACACCAGTTGCGGGAGATCAGAATTCCGACCTTGATTATGGCATGGCGGTAGTCCTCGGATTCTAGATTTTCGATTTTAACCTCGGCAAGATCTCAAGATTTTTTTGGACCTCAAAATCGTTATAGATCGATCGTGGAGTGCTAATTTCCCCGATTAGCAACTGTTGACTCCCGGCAAATTGTTTTTAGTTGCTAATTCCGATCAGCAAATGGCTAACTCTAACCTAGGTTTAGATAACTTTTCAGTCTGACGCGTCTGCCTATTCTGGACAGGCCTGAATGACTACTCATCTACTCCTCTAATTAGCAAACGGGAGAATGCTATGTCCCTCTCTACCTCTACGCACAAGCGCGAAAGGCTCTTCGTAAACCCAGATATTCAGGGCGGATTGATAATCCGAACGACTATTCACTGGGGCGTCTACATGGTTGCAGTTCTATTTACCGTCGCGATTTGGACGGCCTTTAGCAACCAACAAGCTTCAATCACTACACTGGCGCAGAACGTGTTTTCAAACTTCGCTCCAGCCCTAATTGCTGGCGTCGTTCTTCTGCCGCTGTTCCTCTACGACCAGCTAAAGTTCAGCAACCGAATGGTTGGGCCAATCTACCGCATGCGACGAGAGATGCGAAAGCTCGCTCGGGGAGAAGGGGTGCAAAAACTCCGATTCCGCGATCGCGATCACTGGCCCGACCTAGCCGATGAGTTCAACCGTTTGGCGGAAGTCGTAATTCACACGCGTCGATCCCTTCGCACCACCGAAGAGAAGAGCGAAGAAATTGCGGCTAAGACTTTTGCGAACGCCAACCGAAAGCAGCTTCAACGCCACGAGATGAAGCTTCATCGCAGATAGCTCAAAGACAACCTGGACAAAAAAGCATCGAAGCTACTTTGGCAAGATCATCTACATCGCCGTCTGTTGAAATCACTTCAACTCCGCCGGCGGTGTAGACTTTGCCAAATTTTTTCGCTGATAACGCGTTTGAAAGCAGTACCGCTCCACTCCATGGTCCTGACTTTTACCCGCCCTACCTTGAACCAGTATTGATCAGCTCTTCTCCAAGATCGTTGGTTCTCAGAGCGGTATTGCCTTTTTAAGCTGCGTCGTCTGGCGCTTTTTCAAAACCAAATAACAATCCTTGATGGTCTATCGGATCACTCCGACGAAACACAGTAAAGGTGCGTCAAGCTGCGGAGTACGATTCGCTTGCCCGCAATAGCCGGCGAAGCCATAAATCCATCGCCGAGTTTAGATTTGCCCAAGAGCTTAAACTCATCGTCGGCCTTAAAGAACTTGATCAAACCGTCTTCGCTGATTGCCATGATCTTTTCACCATCGAAAACGGGCGATGCAGCATATTTTCCGCCGATACGCTCCCGCCAAATCGCTTCGCCATTCTCCTGATTCATACATGTCGCAACGCCCTTGTCGCTGACCATGAACACCCGATCACCAACGATCAGCTGCGATGATTTTTTGGCAATCGCCTCGGCAGCCCGCCACTTGATATTCGATTTGGTGATATCTCCTTTGCCCCTGGGATCAACTGCAACCATTTTTCCCATCCCGTTGGTCAGCACCACGAGTCCATTTTTTGTCATCACCGGACGCGCAGAAGCGTTCATGCCAGCGTGGTAAGCCGTCCAAATCGGCTCGCCAGTTTTGGCTTCATAAGCAACCGTCGCCACAGCACTGGGGTAAACCAGGATCGGCCGGCCGCCAACTTCGAAAACCGAACCGGTACAGTAGGCTTTCATCAAGTCCCCGTTGTCGGTGCCATAGTCGATCTCTCGATCCGTTTTCCAGATCGTTTCACCGCTCTCTTTGTTGAGCGCGACAACGTACTGCTCATCGAATCCGTCGAACGCGACGATCAACATGTTCTCGTAAATGATTGGAGACGAACCCGGTCCTCGAAAATGGTCGCACTTAAAATCCAATCGTTGCCAAATCGTCTCACCCGTTTTGGTATTCAAGCAAGTCGTGCCATAACTTCCGAAGTGGATGTATACGCGGCCTTCTTCAATTGCAGGAGTCGGGCTGGCGTAACTGTTGACAGGATGACAAAACGCAGGCTCTTCATTCTCATGGATCACCGAATCACGAAGCACCTCCCCAGATCTAAGATCAACACAAATCGCCGACATCTTTTTGCCGTCTTTGGTCGCGGTGGTTAGCCAAATTTGATCGCCCCAAATTACGGGTGACGACCAACCACGTCCGTGAATCGGAGTTTTCCATTTGATGTTTTTGTCTTCATCAATTTCGAGTGGAATTTTAGCGCCGATCGCATGCCCATGCTGCGCGCCTCGAAAAACAGGCCAGTTGGAGCTCGCTTGACTGTCTTGCGCAAACGAATCAGCGGCGACGCCAGTAATCGTTACACAGCAGACAACAACCAAGACACCTTGCAGGCAACTTCTAACAAGCGATGTTGGATTGAATTCGTAAAGCATTCAAACGCCCTCAAACGATTTTGGAATGCGCGAATATGTTTGGCCTTGGAACTGCGTATGCAATTCTGTGGAATAGAGCAAACCATCTTGTGCGCGACGATAACATTGGCAACCAACCGGAAGCAACTTCTGGCAGCATGAAGCAGCGCTCAACAATTCCGTTTACCTCAAACCAAGCCCGAGTTCCCGCTTGCAATACTTGATGCTCCTGAGCAGCTCATCGATCTGATATTCTGCTTTGCCGCTTTCCCCTTTGGCAACTTCTTTTCCAGCTCGTGCCAGCTCAAGAAACCTCGCAAACTGGCTGGCCTTGGCGTCTGGATAGGCGTCCCAAAATACGGGCTTGTTGTACTCAAATGCTTTGTTGAATCCGGAAATGATCTCCAACTGTAATGGCACGCCAGGACAAAGCTCGGCAAACCGCGTCGTGTACCGTTTCCAGTCGACTTGCCCCTCACCTACGGCGTTCCAAGCGACTTTGCAACCCTCGGGAGTTTCCCAAACCGTCGAGTCACGAATCCCAGAGGAAACAGCGTAGGGGCCAAGTATCTCCAGGTTGACCAAAGGATGCTCAAGCGTCCACGTCGCGTTGCCACTGTCGATCGTTGCGCCTACAAAATCTTTGCCGGCGGCTTCGATCAAGCCAACCAACTCCCGCGCCTGCATATCACCGGCATGATTTTCAACGGCGATTTTCACGTTGGCATCGATGGCTTGTGACCGCACTTTCTTTAGAACTTCAACCGTCGAATCAATGTGCCGGTCAATGCCGCCTTCTCCGAACCGGTCTGTTTGACTTCCGAGATAACATCGGAAAACTGGCGACCCAAGATCCTGTGCAATACGAATTCCCAGTCGCAAATGCTCTTCAGCGGTGCCCCATTTCTTTTGGTTGAACTTTGACGAAGTCGGGCAGATCCCCCCTGTTCCAGCGTGGATGATAATTCCAGCGTCATCGAGTTTCGATTTAAGTCCTTTGAGGTACTTTGTCTCAAAGTTCTCATAGACTTCGAGGTCGGAGAGTAGAAGTGCGTCGACGTTCTGTTCAATCGCGTACTCGATCAGCCTTTCGGCTTTCCATTTGTTGGCACGAATGGAAAAGTTGTCAAATCCCAATGGAATTTTGGCAGAACCAGATTCAGGTGTTACCTGAGCGCCAGCGGCTTGCTGGCCGCCCCCAACTCCCAACGCCCCCGCCAAGAGGGCAGAGCCCGTCACAAGATTAAATTCTCGCCGATCTAAACGCGGGCCTGATTTGCCTGGTTGATGATTCATAGTCACAGATCTCAGTTAGTTCAATCGTTGGTACAAATGGAGGTCCGATGCTACTGTTTTCGCGCCCTGTCGATCGACTCCATTATCATTTTCTTTGCAATCTCCTTTTCGGCGACTCTCTTGATTTTGACCCATTTGTCATCAGCCTCCAAATCCTTGTAGTGGGAAAAGAAGTGCTCGACTTGGCGAATCGTAATCTCGGGCAAGTCCGAATAATTCTCGACGTTCTCGTATCGCCGTGTCAATTTTTCGGTTGGCACGGCAATAATTTTCTCGTCCGGACCAGCGTCGTCCTGCATGATCAGAACGCCAATGGGTCGGCAGTTCATCACAGCTCCGGGCACGATCGGCCTAGTGCTACACACAAGCACATCGATCGGATCACCATCAAGTGACAACGTATGAGGCACAAAACCGTAGTTTCCTGGGTAAACCATCGACGTATACAGAAATCTATCAACGAATAGAGTGCCAGATTCTTTATGCAGCTCATACTTGATCGGCAAACCACCGACCGGGATTTCGATGATTACATTGATATCCTCTGGAGGATTATCACCGATTGGAATCGCATCTATTCGCATTGAACTTCCTGAATTTCCGTTTGAGGCTGAGCTTCTACTCCAGACTTCCTTGAGACTGGATCTCTCATTCTATTACCATCCACAGATCAGAAAACTGGCCGTTGGAAAATCGGTTCCACTACGACTGAATTTTCCAAGCGGTTTTACGCTGGTAACGAAGCAGAAATCGACAAAGGCGTAAAAAAAGGCGAAGCCCAAAAGCCTCGCCCTTTGTAAAATCGTCTTGTCGTGGCCGACTAAGTCGCTTTTTCTTTACAGATAATCTCTACTAGGCCGTCGGCGACTTGCTTGACGGCTTCTTGTACGGCTTCTTCACCCAAACGAAGAACCTTTACGGTTTCCCAGCCCTTGCCTTCTTTCCCGCTAAGTGCCTCGCGAAACGCTTCGTAAACGACATCGACCTGGGCACGCTCTTCTTCATTGAGCCCAGCAACCTTTGGCTTCCATCGCCAGTTAAGCTGACACTGCCCTTTATAAACCTGAATGACCGAACACTGTGGGCCAGCAGTCGCGTGGAATGTAGCGTAGTCAGATTTACCTCGTGGAACGCTCTTGTAAGTGCAAGTCAAATCCGTGTTCTCTGTGATGAACTGTTCCAATTCAACATAGGCTTCATACGCCTGCGGACTGGGACAAAGTCGTTCAGTTTCTCGTTCCCATTGCTCGCGTGTGATTTCTATACCGGCCATTTGATCCCTTCTAAACTTCACTTTAAAACCTTCTACCATCATAACGTTAATCTCGATCATCCCCGTCTACGATTGACCATTTTGGGCGATTTTCGCAACAAAAAACTTTATAAAAACTGCTGCTGAGGCTCAATCTAACCTTGTATGACGACGATTTGATATTCCATTACAGGTCCTTCGCGAGAGAGAATCAGTATTGATCTTTTTGTAATGAACGGAAAAACCGAGCTTCGAAGTTTTTTGGCTTGATAAGATAGAGCTAGACACTTCGTTTTTGATTGTTGCTTTGGAAATCCCATCAAATGAATTTACGTGCCAACGCCGAGAAGAAATTTCTCCTGAAGTATTTGATTATCGGACTCGCGTGTTTGGCGTTTGCCTGCTGGGCCACTTACGACGCATTCGTCAAATACCCCAGCCAAAAACCACGTGCCCAGGCTTGGGAGGATCTGGAAGCCCAAATCGCTGAATCCGAAATTCTTAAACCCGAAGATCTCAGCCCAATGTGGAAACAGATCTCTGAGGAAAATGATTGGGATAGCAAGCGGCCCACTGATGCCCATCCCGTGGCGGCACTCGAGAAGCTGATTCTCTGGCAATACGTATTCATTGGAATCGGTTTGTTGGTTGGACTTCCGTGCGTCCTCTGGTATCTGCGGAACAAAGAAGCTTGGCTCGAGTCAACTGCCGACGGCTTGCGCAACAGCAGCGGCGACGAAATCAAAATCTCGCAGATTACAAAGTTCGACAAGGCTCGCTGGGAGAAGAAGGGGATTGGTGTCCTTCACTACGACGACAAGGGGGCCAAAGGAACGTTCATCGTCGACGATCTGAAGTACGATCGAAAAACAACTGACGAAATCGTTGCCTGGATCGAAACGCAGATCAAACCCGAGATGATCGTCAATGGCCTAACCGAAGTCGAGTATCAGGAAATAGCCGCGGAAAAGAAACGGCTCAGAGATATCGCGTCTGGCAATATCGAAGAGTAGTGATTCGCTATTACATAAACCCTTGCAACCGATCGGTGCTGTCGGCAAACCGCTCCAGCTCAACGCCCATGTTGTCGGCGATGCTAAGCCATAAATTTGCCAGCGGCGTTCCTTTACTGGCTTTCAAATGTCGACCGGTCTCATAGGCACCGCCGCCCGACCCAGCCACGATCAGTGGAAGCTGCTCATACGAATGCCTTGCACCGTTGCCGAGCCCAGAACCGAGAATGAAGCTGCAATTGTCCAGCAGCGATGATTCGCCTTCCTGAATCGATTTTAGTCTTCCGATCAGATAGGCGTATTGATCGACGTGAAACTGATCGATCTTGGCGACCACATCGTCGTACTCAGGGTCATGCGTCAGAACGTGATGGCTGATCGGTTTCTCGAATACACCTTCGTATAGCTGTGGCGTTTGCCAGCGTTCAGGACCAACCATCATAGTCGCAATCCGGGTTTGATCGGTCTGCAAAGCCAAAACCATCAGGTCACCCATCAACCGTATGTACTCCCGCCGCCTGACGGGGACTTCATCGGGAACTTTGTAGTCCACCTTGCCGATTCGTCCCTTTGATTCAAACTGACGATGCATTCGATTTTCAACTGATCGAACCGATGTCAAATACTCATCGAGCTTTCTTCGATCCTCAACGCCGAGTTTTTGATTGAACCGTTTCGCGTCACCAATCACTGTGTCGAGAACGGACTGTTTGATCGGCTGTGACTCGCCAAACAAACGCTTGAACAATTTATGTGGATCGTTGGTTGATTTTGCGTCGTATCCCGGACCGTACCAGGATATCGCATCAAAGATCTTGGGCTCCATGTTGTCAACAAAGGTGTTGCAACTGAGCTCAAGCGAATCAAACGCGGTCGAGCCTGTCAGTTTCCCTGCGATGACTTGATCGAGCGTCGTGTCGATCGCCGTCACGCCATCGGCACGCTCGTTGGGAAGCGCACTGGTCAACCAACACGAACCGGCTTGAGAATGCGGCTCTCCGGTTAGATATGTTCGGTTGAGCCCACTGACAACGGTGATGTCTTTTTTAAAATCGGCAAGCGGTTGAAGACTCTCCGGCAAATCAAATTCTTCACCGGTTTTCTCGGGAAACCACTTCGAGCCGATCACCCCATTGGGAATGTACATGAAGGCAAGCCGCTTTGGCGCAGCGGCAACACCTCCAGTCACCGAACTGGCAGCCGCGCCCATCGAAGCGGTCGCTGACATCGCCTCCAACCAAGGTAATGCGATCGACGCACCAATACCTCGGAGTACCGTTCGACGCGATATCTTTTTCATGGCTCTACTACCTTAAACCAGGCACTGTTTCTAAAGTGAGCGACAGCGCTAGACTGGCGTTTTATAAATTGATTCCCGCGAGGGCGAAGCAACCGTTGCCTCGCTAACGGGTCGGGTTACTATCGGAACGAGTCTCGTTTGCAGTTTCGGTTTCGTCAAATCGTCGAAACATATCGCTCAAAACAACTTGCTTGACCACTGACAAAAACCGATGATCCTCCTCGACTACGGCAGCAGCAACGCGGCGAATCTCTGGCTCGTCCGAATAGTGCAATTGCCGTCCGAGCGCATACTTCATTGTATGTTCGACAAACGCTTTCACAAATCTTGAATTCTCCCGAACGACGACGTTCTTGAACCGAGCGGGTCCGACAAACTCGGTGCCATCAATTTTTCCGCTGGCGTCAATTTCGTCACCTGTCTCATACTTTTCACGCCACTTGCCAACGGCATCGAATGACTCAAGGGCAAACCCAAGCGGATCAATCCGTGCGTGACACGAAGCACAAGCCGGATCAAGCCGGTGCTGTTCGAGCTTGTCTCTGACATTGAGCTCCTTGTGGACTTTGGTTCCGTTCTCCGGCTCCAGCGGTGGCACGTTGGCGGGCGCGGGAGGAGGAGGCGAATTGAAAATCACATCGAGAACCCATGCGCCGCGATAAACCGGGCTGGTCCGTGTCGTTGTCGAAGTCGCCAACAGAGTCGCTCCGGCAGAAATTACACCTCCGCGATGACCATTGCCCCATTGAACCCGGTAGAAATCCTCGAACGACTCAAGCGGCGGAGTGTAACCAAGCGACTTTTTGATATCGACTTCGTACCAGTCCATCAACTGCCGGTTCAAATACCCAAAATCAGATTGAATGAACTCGAGAATACTTCGATTCTCAACCATGATCGTTTCAAAAAACAACAACTGCTCAATCATCATTGAAAGAGCAGGGGGCGGGAGTTTGGCGGCGTTTTCGTAGTACTCTGGATAGATACTTTTGTCGGGAAGCGCCGAAGCAACTTTCGAGACCTTTAACCACTCCATTCCAAAGTTCGTCGATAACGACTTTACTCGACGGTCCTTGATCATCCGCTGGACTTGACGCTCAAGATCGACGGGCTCCGAAAGCCGCCCCTCTTTGGCGGCTTGGAACAACTGATCGTCAGGCATTGACCCCCAAAGAAAATACGATAGCCGAGATGCCATCGCGTAACTGCGGATTAAATCCAATTCGGACGTCGAAATACCACTGGGATCCAACGGCATGAACTCGCTCCGAAACAGAAAACTGGGTGATACCAGAATCGCAGAAACTGCCGTTTTCATTGCCTCGGTATATGAACCCGAGGCAGCAAATTCTTTGTCGAACAAATCCAGATAGACTTGCAGATCCGCCGCTGAGACTTCCCGGCGAAATGCCCGAGGAAGAAATATCTGAATCTGACGATGGGCCCGATTGGTTGACTCTGATTGGGTCGCCGAACCATCCGAAGCAAACATCGACTCCCACAAGCCGCTGATCTGAGCGAACTCGCGATTGTTAACTACCGAAGTCGCAAGCTCGAAATAGTTTTCCAGCAGTAGCGGAGAAAGCGACAAAGCTTCCTGGTCGTTTGCAAAACCATGCTCCACCGGCGGATCGACGGGCAAATTGGAAACGCCCGGCAAATCCGAGTGCCGCCGATGAGCATTGTAAAAGTAACTCACAGCAAAAACTGATCGCGGCATGCGACCGGTTGCCGGTTGAAAGTAGTCAGTCGTCTGAACAATCCGTGACGAATTGCTAAAGCAGTCTCGAGAAAGCCGAAACAGATCGCGAATCGTATTCTCATACTCGACTCGATTGAGCCGCCGCAATCTACCCAACGACGGTAACGAGTGTTTTGTGCTGGCAATCAACTCAAGAATTCGCCCGCCAACCCGAGCCCGGGCCTCGTCCTGCGGCTGATTGGCATCCGCGGGCGGCATTTCATTCCGCTCGATCGCCTTGAGGACGGCTGACCACAGCTCCAAATCTTCAGCAGCGTCGGCATGCGTTGAAAAACGGCTGAGGTCAACTCCGCCTTCCCCGTCTTCGCCATCATGGCAATCGTAACAGTAATTTTTGATGAAGGGACGAATTCGTTTTCCGAACAGATCTGTAGCAGGCTGTTTCTCCCCAGCATCCAACTGCCTGGCCTGCGGCGGGACTGAGGCAGTGTCCTGTGCCCCCAAATCGTTTTGTAATCCCGGAAATGCCAACCAAACGAGCGCTGTCAACAAAATGACTATCCGAAAATCCAATTCGGGCGCTGGAAATCGAATTGGAGAAAAGGATGACAACGATCTTGCTCGCTAAAGGTTCGGGTTACCAATTAGTCACTCCCGCGCAGGCGGGAAACGATTGAAGCATTAAAGGACTGGATTCCCACCTGCGCGGCAATGACGGTTGGTAAAAAATCACAAGCTCCTCCGGTTACTCTTCCACATCTATCGTTTACGTTTTTTTTCTGCCTCAAGCTTCTTCGCCAAACGGCTTTCCTCAATCACTTTTTGACGGTGCTCCTTTTGCTCGCGCGTCAAGATCCTATTGTAGATGAGACTTCGCAATCGGTTGGAGAGCTCAACAGTCTCAATTTTGATTTGACGAAGCTTTTCCGGAGTATCGTCACCGTCAAAAGCAGCACTGAGCGTCTCTTCACGCTTGCGAACCAGTCGCTGAAAATGATAGTCGTTCCGCAAAAGCAGCCTAAGGGCTTCGTCTTCTTGGTCAAGCGTTAGCTGGCCGCGAACGAATTTTATCAAATGGCGAGCTCGAACATCCGGTTGGTAGGCCAGCAATAAAGTCGTCAAGTTTTTGTGGAGCTGGGCGTCAGTGTATGTTTTGGTAGTCTCAGAACTTGAATCAGCTTGCTCTGAGTCATTGCCCTCCTGTGTTTCGCCTGGCTGGGCAGGGCTGCCGGCCTTGCCCGCTGGCGAGATGGAATCGGCATCTTCGGATTCAAGTTCCGGCTTTGATTCGGCGGCCAACTTTGTTGGCTTGGAAGACCGTTGCTCATCATCAACAGGCGACTTTTTTATCGCCGTTTCAGTTTCGAGTTGGATGTCAGCAGCATCCAGCTTGGCGGCAGAAGGCTCCAGTTTAGAAATCGGAACGGGCTCGGAATTGGATCCGCAACCGTTTATCAAAACCAAACTGAAACCGACACCTGCCAAAAGGCTCAGAACCGATCGCGTATTGTTAAAGAGTCGCTGAATCATCCCGACCTGATAGCAAAATGGCGTGGCTCAAACAATACGTTTGGGCAACACCAAAACTGCTATCAATTCAAAATCATTTTGTTCTCTGGTCCGAAACGCTGCGCAGACAGCAGCTACCCAATCCCCCAGCCGGAAAAAATATCACCTACTCCATCAACTCAGTCATGATCCCGCGCAAGTGAGCCGCCGATAGATCCATCGCAGCACTCAGATCGCTCAAGAATTCAGATTCGGACTCGTCGAACACACCGTCTGCCATTGCGATTCGATAAGCCGCGCGGATCACCTTTTCTTTGCCACTGTCGTTGAGATGCGGAGCCGCCTTGCTTACCATTTCGAGACACGAGGAACCGTCTCGTTCAACAATGTCGATCTCTTCCCTGAGATCCTCTTCGGTAACCTCAACACCGGCAAGCTCTTCAAAGATATCCTGCAGCTCTTTCACTTCCGCGTCGTCGATGACACCGTCAGCCAACAACATACCGATCATGACCTGCTTCATTGCGATCATGAACAGCGCCTGCATCTGTTGGCCTGCGTCAGACGGTTGGTAACTCAGCACGTTTTCATTGAACGTTCCCTGACATTGCGCACACTCTACATACCGCCCCAGCGAATCGAGAGGAATGAGGGGGATGAAGTACAGCGTGAAAAATCGCCGAACCACCTTGAGTCTGTAATTCATTGGACCGCAGGACGGGCAATTGAACTCACCTTGCTCTTTGGTAGAAGTAACTCCTCGCGTCCCAAAAATGATGAAAAACATCTTCGCTCCTGGTAGCTCGCAAAATCTAATTTTCTCAATACGGCAACATAGCCGGGAAACTAAGCAGTTTAACGAAAACGAGAATTCGGTAACAGGTAGGTCCGTGGTCCAGCACTGATTGAAGCATCATGGGAACGCCTGTATTGAGGAGCGCCAAGCATTCTAACCAACAGTGCCTGAGCATTTCATTGATTAAGCGCCAACGGCATCACGTAATCCCAAGCCGGTTTGAGGGCGACATTGTCGCAGCGGTCCAATCGAAATTGGCGGGGCTCTTCGCGAGACAGACAAAGGGCAAGAAAACGGTCACCCCCAATGAATCGAATCGGACTGACCACCCGTTTTGACCTGATTCCCTTGGAGTCATGGTAGGTGAATTCGATCACCCAGTCGTCGTAACATTGCATTGATTTGTTGATGATCTGCCGCATCGAGATTTCCTTTACGAAACATCCTGTTCCAAACATGCCCCTATTATCGGAGTGAGGATGACACGTTAGGTCAGCGGCTCAGAAAATTCCAAGTTTGTGCGCTGAGAACGCGGATTCGCGAGGGTGAAAGCGTAAAACCACGGAACGAAGCCCAAAAACGGCTTGTTCAGACTCCGCACTAACAAGCCAACATCGTCGGCCTCAAGGTTCTCGCCGCCTTGAACTAGCGATCGATCGAGCGCAAACAAAAAGCCCGCCTGCACAACGCAAGCGAGCTGTTTTCTATCATCCGAAGGTTCCGACTATTCGGTCGGTTCAACGACGAATTTACTCGGCGGCTTCTTCACTCAGAGACCAGCCCTTGATGTGCCTGTTGCCTTCTTCGACGATTTTATTAAGCGTCGCGGCAACGTCCATTCCCTCAGGAGCGTTGAATGAACAAGTGTTGTCGCCAAGGTTAGTTTTGATTTCAGCGATACCATCAACAGCGGTCAAAGCCGTTCGCACGGAACGGGCACAGCCACCTCAGGTCATGTTGGGAAGCTTCAAAGAAACAGCTTGAGCTGCTCCCTCGGCCTTCTTCATGTCTCCATCCATCTTTTTGCCCATCTTCGGCAGAGCAGCTTTCTGCTCGTCGGTCAGCAAGGCAGTGATTTCATTCATGATGGTTGCGGTGACACTGCCCAATTTCTTCTTGCCTTCGTCGTACTTGGCCTTGTCTTCATCAGTTAGACCCATGGCGGCATATGTAGCGGCCATAGCTTCTGCGCCCTTCAATCCGTCTTCCTTGTTCTTCGCATAAGCAGCCTTCAGTTTTTCCATACGTTCAGCAGTCATAACTGAAGCCTGAGCTTTTCTGGCTTCCATCAATGCTGGCATGTGCTTTTCGACAATCGCTGCAGCTTTCGTCTTTTGATCTTCCGTGAGTTCCGCTTTTGCGAACGCTCTCATCATATTCGCTGTAGTTGTTTTGGTTGCTCTGTCGAGCATTTTCTTGGCTTGCATATCGACGTCTTGAGCGACAACGTTGGTTGCCGCAAGAAGAGCGATTGCCAAACCAAACAAGATTTTTCTTGTCAGCATTCTGGCTTCTCCTGAAGGGATGTAAAAAAGGCGTTTGGTCAAACGCCTGAGGATCTAAGCTTTGAAATCAAAACTATCTGCTGCCATTGGACTATCCCAGTGGGGAAGCTGTCAAACGGGAATTTGGGATTCGCCAAAATTTGACCGATACTGCAAGAATCAATTTTTTGCGGAACTTCTTTGGATAACGAGCTTTGAGTCAATAGGTAAGTATCGCTCGAACAATTCTGTGATCTATAAAACAAATCCGGTCGGAAAAATCGTCAAAAGCGCGGGCTTCAAAGCGACCAACGCCAACCATCAATATCCAGCTTGCTCGAACACTTAATCGATTCTGTCAATTCCGACTCAATCTATTCTGGCTTGGTCAGGGACTGATGGCTCAGCCGGTGAAGAGTCTAACAATCGCTGTGACTCCTTGAGCAAAAACTCATGCTCCATGAAAGGCTCGTAACCAATGTCTTGCCAACGAACCTTGCCGTCGCCATCAATCAAAAACGTCCCGTGCAACGGCTGATCTTCGAAGTCATCGAACGCCCGAAATTTCTTGAACACTTCGTTGGAACTGTCAGCAGCTAACCTCATCGGTATCTCGCCAGAGAAATCTTTGATTGACTGCAGCAAACCCTTCTGGTCATCGGTACTGATCGCAATCATCTTGATCCCAGCATCTTCGAAATCCTTCACCCGTGGAGCAAATGCTTGCAGCTGTTCGGCGCAGTGAAGGCAGCCGTGACCTAGATAAAAAATGATCAAGTGAGGTTGCCCCTGGTACTCCGACGAGGTGGCGGACTTCCCAGCCGAATCCTTTAGAGACCACTTTGGAGCTGCCCACGGCGACCATCGAAACGGACCAAGCGAATCCAGTGGCGGCCGAAAACCAAGATCACTGGCCAGTTCGACATTGGCCAACCAAGGAGAATCGTAGCCAAACTCCTTCGCAATCGGATCAAGCCGTGAGAACAATTCGACTTGCTGGTCCATTGAGCTCGATGTGGTGCGAAGTTTCTCAAATGTTTTTTTCGCCAGATCTATATCTCCATTTTGATATTGAAGAAAAACTTGCCGCGCCAACGGGATGACTTCTTGGGGTCGCCGTTTGACTTGGTCGGCCAACTTTTTCAATCCGTCTTCGTGCTTACCGGACATGAACTGCAACTCGGCCAACAAACTGACGTCTTCGCCAGTGGCCTTCTCCAATTTTTTAAACGCAACTCCAAACTCCTGTTTCTGGTACGCCATGTAACCATCGATAGCGAGCTGCGATTTTTCTATCTGGTCGATCAACTGTTTTAGTTTTGCCAGTTTCGCTTTGGCCTCCTTCAGGTGGAGCTTTGCCTTCTTGCGATCTGGCTTCTTGATTTTACGCGGTCGGGGAGGGCGATCCGCCGACTTGTCGAGGGTCGCATCCAAACCAGCGATACGAAAACCGACCTCTTCGAATTCAGCGTTCTTATCAGACAAAAGCTGGCCAAGCTCAGACTTTATTTGGCCAACCAGATTCGATTCATCTAACATCGCCGCAGCACAGGCTCGCAACCGCAATAGCTTGACGTGCTCGGCCTCGATTTCTTTTTCCACCAAACCGGGAGAAGCCGTGATCTCGACGGCTTGCTCATACAGCTGAAACTCGCGGAGCACTTGCAACAACCGACGGCGACCATAGCTGGCGCTGCCTTTCTTTTTCACCAACATGTTGTACTTCGGATGGCGAGGAAGCTCGGTCATGTTCCTCGCCAGATCCAACGCGTCATTGGCTCGCCCAACAAAAACCAGATTTCGAATCAGCCATTCGTTGTTGTGAGCAAAATTATGAATCTGATCGGGCATCACTTGGTCACGCATCATGTGAGCATGATCGACGCGAGCAGCGGCCTCTTGTTGAAACACCGCATCTGTATAACGCTTGAGTCGTGAATAGATATGGCCAGGCATGTGCCACATGTGAGCAATTCCTGGAGCCGCAACTCCGCATCTGGCCGCCGCGCGCAAGGCAGTCTCCGGATTGCGAGTGTCCCACAAATGAATCGAGTAGTGATTAGCCGGATGAAGCGGCTCGGCGGCGTAAATCTGATCCAGCAACGCGTTGGTCGCTAGAAAACTACTGACCGGAATGCCTTCGCGACTGTTATACCAAATTCGATGTGCGACAAACGCTTTGATCTCGATATCGTCGGGATACTTGAGCGAGATTGATTCGAGATCTTTCAAGTAGGCTTGGGCCCGTTTCGATTTTCCCTTTTTGTCTTTCTTCTTTTCGTCCTTGAGATAGCGCTCAAGTGCTTCGATCAACAAACGCTCGCGCTCGGTCAACAGATCGTCCAACTCCTCCTTGAGCTCGACTGCTTTTGCGATAAATCCCTGGGACCGCTTACGCTTTGACGTCGTCGCCATTGCGGCGCCCCAATAGGCCATCGCACAACGCGGGTCGATTGCGGCGGCCTGCCGAAACGACCTTTCGGCTTCGAGGTACCAGAAACCGTGAAGCTGCCCAACGCCTTGATTGATGAAGGCTTGTGCCTCTTTGGATTGGGTCGTAACCGGGAACTTCACATTTCCGGTACCACCCATCAAGTATGCGGATTGGCGAGGCCCCTCGTTGAAGGCGTCGCCATGAATCGAGTGGCCTTCCAGAATTTCCGCAAGCGCATCTCCAAGCTCGTCTTCGCTATTGGAGTCTTCGTCTGACGAGTCGGTTTTGTTGGCTGGGGCATCCTTGTTGGTCTTGGCCGCCTTGTCTTGCCAGCCGTATCCATTTTCGACAAACAGGAGCGATGCGACACTGAGAATCAACAGCTGAATCAAACCGACTCGCAACCATCCACAAAACAACTCACACTTTCGACCGGCTTTTCGGGCCGGTGAAAGAGTCTGGAACTTCGACTGTACGAACTTGTGGCCCACCAGATGCGCCCTCTCAAAATGGATTGCCGGAAAATGCTCTGCCAACGATTGGCGATCACAATTTACCCAACCGGGCAGGGTGATTGATGGTTCATTGTAATAACTGGCGTAGTTTGACAGAACTACCAGATCCAATGTTCTGGCTTTTCCTCCTCTATTTTTGACGAAGCGAGTCAAAATCGGCACAGAAGTAAGATCTAGTCGTGAACAAATCACGGCCAGACGATATCATGGAGTCGATGCCACTGCCGCTGTGGCTTTCTAACCGTGTATTCGGTTAGGACTTTAAGTTTAGCAACATCAGTCTAGATGTCGTTGCCCAATTTGAAACGAACTGAATCAAACCGTGTCTAACTCATTGTCCAAGTCATTGCCTGTTTCATGGTCCCCCGACTCATGGCGAAAAAAGAACGTTAAACAACAACCAGCGTACCTGGACCAGGAACACTTGGATGAGACGCTTGGCCGATTGGCAAAGCTTCCTCCGCTGGTGACAAGTTGGGAAATTGAAAGTCTTAAATCCCAACTGGCTCAGGCCGCGCGAGGCGAAGCGTTCCTATTGCAAGGTGGCGACTGCTCCGAGAGCCTGGACGATTGCGATTCCGATTCGATTGTCCGCAATCTCAAAGTCATCATGCAGATGAGTTTCGTTTTAATCTACGGCTCGATGAAGAAAGTCATCCGCGTTGGCCGTATCGCGGGACAGTACGCCAAACCACGATCCAACGACACCGAAACACGCGACGGTGTGACGCTTCCGGTCTATCGCGGAGATATCGTTAACCGATCCGGGTTCACAGAATCTGACCGAGCCGCGGATCCCGAGTTGTTGCTACGCGGTTACGAACGCGCCGCATTGACTTTGAATTTCATTCGCGGACTGAGCGTGGGTGGATTTGCCGACATGCATCATCCTGAAAACTGGAATATTGAATTCGCGAGCGATTCACCCAGAGCCCAGCAATACCAGGACATGATTAACTCGATCGCCAACTCGCTGAGCTTCATGGAAGCAGTCATGGATTCGTCGCTCAAGCAAAGCAAAACCGTCGAGTTCTTCACTTCGCACGAGGGACTTCATCTTAACTACGAACAAGCCCAAACTCGCCGCGTGCCTCGTCGCGAAGGCTGGTACAACATGAGTACTCACTTTCCGTGGATCGGCTACCGTACCCGCGAAGTCGACGGGGCACATGTTGAATACTTCAAGGGAATCGAGAATCCGATCGGGATAAAAGTCGGCCCCAAGTTTCCGCCCGAAGAAGTTCTGGAGTTGGTCAAGACGCTCAATCCCGAAAACGAAGAAGGGAGAATCACCTTGATTTGCCGATTCGGCGCTGAAGAAGTCGCCAATTGCTTGCCACCACTGATTGAAGCCGTTCAGAATTCCGAGCACGAAGTTTTGTTCTGCTCTGACCCGATGCATGGAAACACGTTTTCAACAAGCACCGGAATCAAGACGAGAAGCTTTGACAAGATTGCCAGTGAGCTTGAACAATCGTTTGAAATCCACAAGAAAGCCGGCTCAATTCTGGGCGGAGCTCATCTTGAGTTGACCGGCGATAACGTCACTGAATGTATCGGCGGTGCTGGAAAAATTTCCGAACCCGATTTAGAACGAGCTTATAAAAGCCAAGTCGATCCGCGTCTGAACTATGATCAAGCGATGGAGTTGGCGTTCATGATTGCGGACAACATGAAAGCAACCAAGTAAAACGTTGGCAAAAAGCGTAGATAAATAGGCGGACGCAGTTGTGGAATCGACTATCGAATTAAATTCTTCGCAACTTGACTCCGTCAGGCGCTGTGAAAAGTACCTGAACTACGAGTTCTCAAACAAGCAGCTTCTCTTTCACGCGATTACGCACGCTTCGATTGCACACTCGAGACTGCTTTCTTACGAACGTTTAGAATTCCTTGGAGATTCCATTCTCGGATTCGTAGTTTGTGAGCTTCTGTTTCAGGAACACAGCCAATGGCTTGAAGGCGACTTGACCAAGATCAAATCCAACGTCGTCAGTCGGCAATCCTGTGCCGAAATCGGCAAGCGTCTTAATCTCGACAAGTGCCTCGTGGTTGGGAAAGGTGTGGGTTCGCAGGGTTCGATTCCCAAATCGCTCTTGGCGAATGCTTTCGAATCAATCGTCGCGGCGATCTACCTTGACGGGGGAATGAAAGCCGCCAAATCGTTCCTGTTGCCGCTGATGGACGCTCAGGTTGCTGCCGCGATTCAGGGACATTTGGAGATCAACTACAAGTCGGAGTTGCAACAGTATTCCCAGAAACGATTCGGACAACCGCCGAGATATCAACTGCTCAGCGACCGCGGCCCCGACCATGATAAGTGGTTTGAAATCGCTGCCCAAATCGAGAAAAAGACATTCGAGCCTGCGTGGGGACAGAACAAAAAGGAAGCCGAGCAACGGGCCGCCGCAAATGCTCTGGCAGCCATCCAAGGCAAAGAGCCAACCTTCACTGATGCTCCAGGCTACGAGATTTAGGTTTAAATGCGAACACAAGCCCAAAGAGCCGTGCCGCAGAGTCCAATATGGACCTGTCAAACGGTGCTGGAACCTATCAAACACTCACTCGCTCACTGAGCTCTATTGAAAGATAAACAGCGGTGCAGCCATCCCTTGAATTCCGGTTGTACATTCCAAAGTCTGAATCTGAGGGCGGAAACTTTACGACTGCCAGACGCTGGATTGAAATGCTCTGTTCGCTAGGACATCAAGCGGAAATTGGAGCCGAGGTTCCAGACTCTTTCACCGACACTCCCGACTCATCCCTCAACTCTTCTCCAGTGAGTATTTTTTTCAACGCCTACAAGTCGTCCAGCAAAATAAGACGGCTTGTTGAATCCGATCGCAAACAAGAGGTCACAATAGCTACCGTCATTAGCGGATCGAATCCAAACGATTCGAAATTTCAACGCCCTGATACCCAGTTTGCGATTCGTTCGAGCGACATTCTGATCGCTTATGAGGATTCGACGTTTGAATTGCTTTCAAGCGATGGTCATCAAAATGTTGTACTGATTCCTCATTCCTGCCAGCCGACTGAGGAAACGAATTTTTCTTTTGACGATGGAGTGCACGTTGTCTCCGTATCACACATGCGACCGCGCAAGAATTTGTTGAATTACTTTAGATGTATCAAGCAACATTTTTCTGAACGAAAGGACCTGTTCTTTCATCACGTCGGAGGAGTTCATGATCTTGAGTACTCAAACACAATCGCTTCAATCTCCGACCAGATTCCAAACTTGAAACTCTATGGGGCAAAAAGCCGGCTCGATACTATCGAAATCGTAAAAGCCACCGATCTACTTGTTCACCCCTCAACACTGGAGGGTTACCCGAACGTCGTGGCGGAAGCGATCACAAACTCGACGCCGGTTTTGCTTTCCAGAATTCCTGCCCACACCGCCAACTTGGCGAAATGGCAGCCGGGCTTCGACTACTTTTTTGATATCGCTTGCGGGATCGAACTTGTGAACCTGCTCGAGAGTTTTCTGGACGATTCTCAATTCAAAACCGAACTTGAGGAAGCTTGCTCGCGGATAAAGCCACATTTTTCAAGTGAACTTGAGATAGCGGGGCTGAAGAAGTTGGTAAAGACAATATCGGCTGTTTGACCGACGGCTTAATGAGCATTCGACTCTTTAGAATCCGATTCCGCTTTAACTGGCGGTTGCCCTTCGGCGCTATCTTCATCTGCCAGCGTGAATCGAATTCGTTCCGCATGGTCATTTTTTACTTCGAGAATCTCTGCTTGCGCACCTTCGAAATCAACACGATCACCAACGGCAGGTAGCTTTCCCGAGCGAGACATCAAGACACCAGCAACCGTGTCGACATCAAGATCATCCAAATTCAAACCGAGCGATTTTTCGACTTCGGAAATTGGAGTGTTGCCCAGAACGATGAACTGTTTTGAGTCGATTTGCGAAACTCCCCGTTCTTCTTCGGCGTCGAACTCGTCATCGACCGGACCAATTATCCTTTCGAGCACGTTCTCTAGGGTAACCACACCAATGGTCGTTCCGTACTCGTCGATAACGAACGTCAGCAACTGATGCGTGTTTTGAATTCGTTTAAGAACCTGGCTGATCGGCATGTTCTCAGGCACCTTAACTGGCTCACGCATCACGGTTCGCAAATCAAAATCCTTGGCATTGGGATCAAGACCAAGCAGATCTATCATGTGCACGACGCCCAACAGGTTATCAAGCGACGAATCACATAGCGGATACCTGGTGTGGCGCGTCTTTTTCGCCAGCTTAAGCAATTCGGGAAACGGCTGATTAATATCAAGGATTTGAACATCGCCTCGTGGCACCATCACCAATCGGCAAATTAGATCATCAAACTCAAAAACGTTGTTCAAGAGATTGTGCTCTGAACCACTCAAGTTGCCGTGAATGTGGGCTTCTCGAAGCAGTGCCCGAATCTCCTCTTCCGTGTGAGGTGCATCGTGCGAACCGCCACCGTGAAGCCCAAGCCAACCAAGGATTACTTCGGTTGCCCAGTTCAGCACCCACATGAAGGGGAACAGAAGGTAGTAGAAAAACTTCATCGGCAACGCACACCAGCGAACCATCTGCTCGGGCCGACGAATCGCAAAAATCTTCGGCGCCTGCTCGCCGATCACCAAGTGCAACGATGTGATAACCGAGAACGAAATAATGAACGCGATGATGTGAAGCAGATTGCTGTTCTCTTCAACACCCATCGCTTTGAAGATCGGTTCAATCAAATGCGCAAAAGCCGGCTCGCCGACATAACCCAACGCCAGCGAAGCCATCGTGATTCCGAGCTGACAGGCTGAAAGCGAATGGTCCAGACGCGTCGCCAGCCACTTCGCAGTCTTGGCGAACATCTTTTTGTCGGTCACCATCTTGTCGAGTTTGCTGACTCGAACTTTGACCAACGCAAATTCTGCGGCGACAAAGAAACCGTTGAGGATGACCAGAACGATGGCGATTGTCAGCATCCACCACGGATGCCGCTGAACAAAACTCAGGTTATCTCCTGCGTGGGCGGCTTCACCGATCAAAAAAATCTGACCTAGCATCGTTTCGCCAAAGACGAAAACTCCATTCATATCCGCTTTCCTGTTCCCTGAAAGTCTGACTCGTAGTTGAAATGTCTATTGTGAGGATCCATTTTGACCGGAATCCTCTCAACGAAAAAGGACAGTTAAACCAAGCCCTATCGTTACTTCGGCGTTTTAACCGATTTTTACTGGGCAAAAAGCCGCGAATTGGGACGATCTTTGCTCAAACTTGATAGATGAGCCGAAAAATTCGGTTGTCTCGCACGACAACTCGCACCCTAAATAAGCAGAAGCCATCGATTCGCGAGCCGACTTTGGGCACCCTGCGAAATCTCACGCGCGTAGCGAAGCCTGTACGGCTTTAAAATGCGTTCTAACGACATTGAACCAAGATTGCCGAAGAACTCATTTCCTTGACCAACGATACTTTCCAGAATTACAATGCCGTTTCCAAACCAACACTAACAAAAATCAAGTTTCGAGTTCCTTCGAATTTATTGCAACCCAACGAACCCTAAGAACCGCAATGCAACAGCAAAACGACAACCGCCGTGGCTTTCTCAAAAAAACGGTCGTAGCCGGCACGGCAGCAGCGACAGTCCCTTACTATTTTTCTTCACCGAAAACGCTTGCCAGTGAAACTCGTTCCAAGAACGATCGCATCCCGATCGGCCTGATTGGTGCTGGCGGTATGGGTATCGGCAACATGCGATCGGCGAAACAATGGCTTGATGTCGTTGCGATTGCCGACGTAGACAAGGGGCGTTTGGAAAGCACCAACAAGTCACTTAGCGGTGGCAAGGCCGACACGTATACCGACTACCAAAAAATCCTCGAACGAGACGACATCAAGCTGATTCACATCGCCACGCCTGACCACTGGCACACTAAGCCATTGATCGAGGCGATGCTGGCCGGCAAAGACGTTTACTGCGAAAAGCCACTGACGCTGACGATCGACGAAGGCAAACTAATCCGCAAGGTTCAAAAAGAGACCGGCAGGATCGTGCAAGTCGGTACGCAACAGCGAAGCCAATTCAGATTATTTACCAAGGCGATCGCGCTGGTGGCAGAGGGACGACTGGGGAAGATCACGAAAGTTTCCGTGGCTATCGGCGGTGCACCGCAAAGCCCAGAGATTCCTGTGGTGGATGTTCCTGAAAATCTTGACTGGGATCGCTGGCTAGGCCCGGCTCCAGCAGTCGACTATCGATTCCATCAGGCTAAGGACGAAGACGGCAAAAACAAAGGCCGAGCCATTACCAACTGCCACTTCCAATTCCGTTGGTGGTATGAGTATTCAGGCGGCAAGCTTACCGACTGGGGCGCCCATCACGTCGATATCGCCAACTGGGCGCTCAAAGCCAACGGCCAAACTGAGGGGCCGATCTCAATCGGTGGATCGGCTGAGCATCCCGTCGAATTCAAAGACGGATTCCCAGTCCAAAAGAATCAGTACAACACCGCCACCAAGTTCAAATTCAGCGTCAAGTATCCCAACGGCACTGAAATGGTCATACGTAACGACACCAGCAACGGTGTTCTGATCGAAGGCGATAAGGGAAGGATTTTTGTCAACCGAGGCAAATTGACGGGCAAGCCAGTTGAGGATCTCAAAACTAACCCGCTTCCCAAAGACGCAATCAAGAAGGTCTACAAGGGACTGCCGATGGAACACGATGGAAGAAGAGCCCACTGGGCAAATTTCATTCATTGCCATCGCGAACAGGTTGAACCGATCTCAGATGTTCACTCGCACATGCAAATGCTTAACATCTGCCACCTAGCGGGTATTTCAGCGAGACTTGGACGGGACTTGAAATGGGACGACGAGAACGAGCAGATCGTTGGCGACGACCAAGCCAATTCGTTCCTTAAGCGTGACTACCGCAAAGGTTACGAAATCCAAATGCCAGAGCTTGCCAAGTCGTAAACAGCTAAAAATTGCATTGGCTCTGTGCAGGCACAATTAAAAACTAAACAGGCGTCGAGAACTCACTCGTCGCCTGTTTTTTTGTGCTCTCTGCCAGTTCATATCCATCGCTGGCGGCCCGGCGAGTTGGCTACGTCAGGCGTTTGGCGCTGGCCACGGCTAATGCATGTTCAACCGTGGCTAGTGCCAAAACGGCTCATCCTAAAATCAAGCTATAACAAAGCAGTGCATTTTCAATATTGCGGTTCAGGCAGCGGAACGGCGCGAGCCTTCCGTTAGAGCATCTATCGCTCGCAATAGCGTAGGTCTTGCGCCAAACGCTACAAATTTGGTGCAGTCCTTTTTGGCCAAACAGACCTTTTCGCTTATACTTTTCGACGTGAATCCAAAAAAGATATTAGGTGTCGATGAGAACGCGACCCAAGCCGAAATCCAACAAGCCTATCGACGGCAAGCTCGCAAGCATCATCCCGATTTGGGCGGCGACGAGTGGGCTTTCCAACAAGTTCACGATGCCTACCAATCGCTTACCGGCTCAACCTCCGACATTCCTAGATCCGTCCGGCCCGAAGCGCAAGAAACAAAGGGAAAGACTCCACCGGCTGAAGAAGCCTCTGGCAAGCGCGCATCTGTCAAAACGAATTCGGGCTCTCCGCAGAAGCATCCGTCCGCTCCAACAGATGATCAACGCCAATGGTGGCAGTTCTTTACTGGAAAACTACCGCTTGAAAACGAAACCACCACGTTCATTCTGATCAACTGCCTAGATATCTTCATGACCTACACCCTGCTGCGCAGGGGAGCGATCGAAGCCAATCCAATTGCCAATTACTTCTATCAAAATTGGAATTTTAACGGGATGATTTTCTTCAAACTCGTGACCGTCGCTGCGGTTTGCGTTATCGCCCAAGTCGTGGCTTGGAAAAAGCCGCGCACTGCGAGGTTCTTATTGATCTTCGGCTCCCTGATCGTGGGGGCTGTCGTTATCTACAGCCTCTGGCTGGGTCTAACCAAAGTGTTTTGAAGCGCTCCCATGGAACCAACGATATTTCTTCTTCGAGCCATTTCATGCGTCGATCTGATCAATTTCTTTTCTTGATCGCCCGCCAATGTTATCCTGATCAGACACTCTGTCGCTCGAGCTAGGACAATTTGGCTCTGGCGCAGTTAATTTGACCAGACATTAAGGGTTAACAAGAAATGAAACGCTCTTCTATGGCGAAATTCCAAGCGGGATTCTTGAACGTCATTGTTGTTTTGATTCTTTCGACAATCTCGATTCAGACGGGTCTCATTTACGGAGACGAGAATTCGAATCCGATCGTCGAAGACACAACCCACTTCAACGAAGCCGACGGACTCGTTGCGGTGGAAGCCGAGCATTTCTTCAAACAGGAGCTTACTGACAAGCGAGCTTTCTATCACACCAGCTCCGGGCAGACTCCAACCTTCGACATGGACGGGGATCCGAGTCATGTTGGCGGTGCGAGCAATGGTGCTTATCTCGAAATTCTTCCCGACACACGTCGCAACCATGGCGAGAAACTAATCGGCGGGACCAACTTCTCCAACCAACCGGGTAAGCTTGCCGTCGTCCACTACAAAGTCAACATTACCAACCCCGGCCGCTACTACGTCTGGGTTCGCTGCCATTCAACCGGTAGCGAAGACAATGGCCTCCACGTTGGCCTCGATGGAGATTGGCCTGACAGCGGCCGTCGAATGCAGTGGTGCGAAGGAAAAAATCAGTGGTTCTGGGAAAGCAAACAACGAACCGAAAAAGTTCATTGCGGCGTGCCGCACCAGATCTTCCTTGACATTGAGAAACCAGGCATCCACACCGTACACTTTTCGATGCGGGAGGACGGTTTCGAATTCGACAAGTGGCTAATGACCACTGATCGGGATTTCAAACGCCCCCAAGTCGCTGGACCAGTCTCGACGTCTAACGCCGCAAAGCTCCCGACATTTCCGCTTGTCCAAGCCCCGCCTCTGCCCGCAGTGCCTCAGCCCGTCGCCGATCCCGCTCACAAAAAGCAGGCCCCAGCTCAACCAACTGACCAATGGGAAAAAAAGAAACAGACCAATGCAGAACAAGACGATCGTGATCGCTCGACCAGCCCGACTAAATCAGTTAGCAACCTACCGCTGATCGAGCCACGTCAGCCCGACGGGGATGGCTCGATCCGAGTCTCGGGCGAGAAAAAGCAGTGGCACAAGATCAGCTTGACCATGAACGGCCCCTTCGCCCACGAGCAAGACAATAAGCCCAACCCGTTTCTGGATATCAAAATGGAAACCAGGTTCGTCCATTCTGATGGAACTTCTTACGTAGTGCCCGGCTACTTTGCCGCCGATGGTAAAGCCAGCGAAACTTCAGCCGAGTCAGGCAACCAATGGCGTACCAATTTTGCGCCAGACCGAACCGGCCAATGGAACTACGTGGTTTCGATTGTCAGCGGAGACAACGCCGCAATCGATCCGCAAGCCCAGACCAATCCGCTTTACCAAAGCTCGGGCAGCTTCACGGTTGCTGAGTCCAATAAGTCTGGTCGCGACTTGCGCGCCCACGGGCGACTCAAGTACGTCGGCAAGCACTACCTGCAGCACATGGGCTCGGGCAAGTACTTCCTCAAAGCGGGAGCCGATGCCCCCGAGACTTTGTTTGGCTACGCGGATTTCGACGGAACCTTCGCCAACAAACCCAAGGTTCCCTTGAAAAGCTTTTCCGCACATTTGGGCGATTGGGCCCAAGGCGATCCGGTGTGGCAAGGCTCCAAAGGTAAAGGTCTGATCGGAGCGATCAGCTATTTGTCGAGTAAGGGCTGCAACGCGTTTTCGTTTTTGACATACAACGCCGGCGGAGATGGCGACAATGTCTGGCCGTTTGTTGAGCGTAACGACAAACTTCATTACGACTGCAGCAAACTCGACCAGTGGGACATTGTCATGGATCACGCGACTGCCAAAGGGATGTATCTGCATTTCAAAATGCAAGAGACCGAAAACGACGACCACCGCCGCGGTTCCAAGAAGTCCAATGCCTGGGTTCCGACCTGCCTCGATGGCGGAAACCTTGGCCAGCAACGAAAACTGTATATCCGAGAGTTGGTGGCGCGGTTTGGACACAATCTGGCGCTCAACTGGAACATTGGCGAAGAGAACACACAGTCGAATGAGCAACAGCTCGCAATGATCGATTACATTCGCCAGACCGATCCCTATGATCACCACGTCGTCATCCACACCTATCCCGATCAGCAGGACGCAATCTATGGCGGACTGGCCGGTGACAAGTCGTCGCTGACCGGGACGTCATTGCAGAATAGCAATATCAAGGACACTCACTGGCAAACCGTAAAATGGGTTCGTGTATCGGCCAAGGCAGGCAAGCCGTGGGTGGTCGCGTTTGACGAATCAGGTTCAGCAGCCCACGGCCAATGTCCCGATTGGGGTTATCGCGGATTCGATGGAAAAGACGGCGATGGCAAATACGTTTACGACCAACATTCAGTCCGCAGGCAAACGCTTTGGGGAACGATCATGGGCGGAGGCGCTGGAGTGGAGTACTACTTCGGCTACAAGTTTGCCGAGAACGATCTGCTCTGCGAAGACTGGCGATCGCGCGATCAAAGCTGGGACTACTGCCGAATTTGCCTTGAGTTTTTCGCGAACAACAACATTCCGTTTCAAGACATGAAGCCAATGGACGAGCTGGTCGGAAACGAGAAAATGGACAACAGCAAATACTGCTTTGCTAAACCCGGAGAGATCTATCTCGTCTACCTGGCCAAGTCCGGAACTTTTGAACTTGATCTTTCTGAAGACTCAGGCGAGTTTTCCGTCGCCTGGTACAACCCGCGAACCGGAGGCGATCTGAGCGCATCTGCATCTAGCGTCTCTGGTGGTGGCAAAGTCCAAATCTCAACCGAGCAGACAGATGGAGAGGACTGGTTAGCAGTCATTCGCCGAAAATGAGTCAGCCGATCCAGCCGACTGCTTCACGACGGGACAACTCAATCAGCGACGAGTTCGCTTTTTGGCCTTCTTTTTGGCCGGCTTCTTTTTCTTCGCTACCTTTTTCTTGGGCGATGCCTTCGCTTTCTTGGCTGACTTTTTCGTCTTCTTTTTTGTCTTCTTTTTTACTTTCTTTTTGGCCGGCTTTTTCTTCGCCTTCTTCTTGGTGACTTTCTTCTTCGTCACTTTCTTTTTGGTCTTCTTGGCGGTTTTCTTCTTTGCCTTCTTTTTCGATTTCTTCTCTACCTTCGTCTTGATCGCCTTGGGAGATGGAGCGGTCTTTACTTTCTTCTTTTTACGTTTCTCATACAGCTTCTCAACGCGCGAACGGTCACTGGATTCAAGTTCACGCGCCAAACAGGCAAGCTCCCACGCCTTTCTCTTTCCGTATTTTTTGAATGAAAAACTGAGCTTGCTTCGCCCGCCAGTGCCGGTCTTCCAGGACGCACAGTACGACGAGTACATTTCACCGTAGACGGATTCACAAACTGCTAAATGGACGCCCACCACACCAGTTCGGTTGCGGGCGGTCTTGATTCCCTTGGTCGTTTTAGGCGGAGGAAGCTTGGCCTTGAGTTTTTTGTAGCGTTTCCTCGCCGCTTCGAGAGCTTTTCGTTTGCCTCCGCTATTCTTATCCGAAAAGAACTCGTTAATGTGGTTGCCATTTCGCGAGATGCGCATCATGAAACCGTACGTTCCTTGCTCTTCAATGTCGTAACGAGTGATTCCTCGTTCAACCAGCTTGGTGCCCATGAGTTTTCCTGGTATTTAGTGAGAACGTTAGTTCGGTAGTTGGATCAGTCGCGCAACGAAAGCCGTATTGAAATCAATCAACGCTGAAGCGCTCGGAATTAGAATCAAGCCGCGAGGTGGGAAGTGAACAACTAGGCTTAGTTATTTAAAAGATAAGACTCAGCTACCTAACAATTAACTGAGGTAACCGAACAACCTGAACCAAGTTTACAGCATCTGATCAATCAGTTTATTCGAGGATCCAGTTTTGATAACCAAAATCACATCAGTCATTTTCTTGTCCGCGTCTTTATCCCTAAGCGGCAGCTTTTGTTGCACAGATGAAACGAATCCGACAAATCGAGAATTCGGCTCAGTCAGCAGTTCGGCCACCGAGCCTTTGTCTTAGTAAGACAGTGTCGTTTTTAATTATCCGACGACTAGGCAACTGTCTCCGCGGGCAGTTACGGCGACCCGAGGTCAAGACTTCCAATCTCAACGCACTCGCCCCTAAGAAGATCCGTGAATCGCTCAAGCGACATGCTGCCGACAATCAATCACACGGTCATCATCCTTACCTCGGACAACGGGATTGTGTGTAGCGCACAGACGACTAAGTTTCGGAAGTCAATCCTTGCGAGGAGTCGACACGAGTTCAACTGAACATCTGAGCCGACTCATCCAAGCGCAGGGAACGAGATCGAAAAAAATGCAATCAATGATCACCACGAAAAACACAAAGACCTCACCGGCGTCAGCGGGATGAGATCTTGTTGATCATGCAAATCCTGTCTTCAACCTTCATTTCAATTCCGTAAAACTCGAGGCGGACAGGAGTGCCGACCTACAATCGCCCAATCTGGGCAACCAACTACTTTTCGGCTTTTGCCTGCTTATCTTTCTCTAACAGCTCAATCTTTTTGACTTCGATCTTCACGTCCTCACCACCGTGAAGCTGAAGGGCAAACTGACCTTCTTTGGGCGACTCTGGGTCGACGAAATCACAAGCCAAAATATCTCCGACGTGAGTAACGATTCTGTCCCCGTGAACTGAAACAACCATCGTTGACCACTCGCCAGCTTTGTGAGCCTTGCTCCATTGCTTTTGGCGTCCCTTCTGTCGGTCTTTGGAGAACGAGTCGAAATAGTGAAGCGGCTTGGCCAACCAAGCCCGTCCGCCGGTCTCGTAAAGTCCACCAATCGAGTCCGAATTTTCCAGCTCCGCTTGAATGCCCTTGATCCCAACGCCACTGTCATCAGGCGCGCTGCGAAAGTAGAAACCGCTGTTGCCGGTCGTCAAACGAAATGTGATCCGCGCCGTGAAATCAGAGTACGATTTTTCGCTGAGCAGCAAACCGTGCTTCTCCTCATCCGCCGAATTGGTACCTAACAGCACCCCATCAACCAGTTCCCATTTTCCACCGCCAGTCGCCTTCCATCCATCGAGACTAGTACCGTCAAAAATCGGATTCCAAACATGACGACCGTTGTCGACGACTTTGATATCGCGAAACCGATATACTTGATCCTTTTCACCGTGGTGTTGAAGCCCAATTTTCCCAGTCATGTCAACGGGATCATAGTAGTCGGTCGTCTTCTGTCCGTTGACAAAGAACTGAAGATGATCGCCTTCGCAAACGATCCGATACGTGTTCCACTCCGTCTTGTTGAACGCGTCCTGCACTTCTGGTTGATCAGCAAGCGGATTGAGCCACAACCGACGCCCTTCGTCGTAAAGACCTCCCGACCATTTTCGACTTGTTGGATCGGCTTCAGCTTGGTAACCGAAAACTTTATTCTTGGCCTCTTGCCCACGGGCCATAAAGCCAGAATTCGACCTCCCTTCGGGCAACCGGACCTGTGCTTCAAACTCGTAGTCACCATAAGTCTTGTCCGACATCAGAAAGAACTTCTTCTGCGCGACCAAGTGAATCTCGCCATCGACAACTTTTGTCTCGCCCCACTCAAACGGATTATGCCAACCGTCAAGCGTTTTACCGTCAAAAATTGGCGTCAACTCAGTGGCAGCGTCTTGGCCGAACAATCCTGATGAGTACAAAATCGAGAAACAGGTAAGCAAGACAATTCGAAGCATTGGGCTTCTCCAGTTGGTGATCGAAAACTCTGATGCCTTTACTTTATCCCAAAGCCGTTTCTTTGGAAGAGACTAATGTTATTTCAACAGCCGCATTTGTCACTCGGAATTCGACCAACCAGGTGACTCCCAGCGCCCGGTCGCTCTCGGCTTGACGAGACCAAGATCACATATCCGACGATCCGCACGCGCCATTGCCATCACAATATCAACCTCCCAACATTTCCATCAACATAGTGGACGCTGGACGCACAATGTTGTGAACGACTG
>CALJOA010000083.1 GCA_937981585.1 uncultured Pirellulaceae bacterium
GCAAAAAAAGACATCAAATCTGTCCACAAACAAACGCCAAAAAACAGACATCAAAAAACTGAGACGCTCGGTTATCAATAATTCGCAATTCAAGAAAATGTCGGGCGCATCACTCTTGCCCGTTAAAACACTCTGCAAACTTAAAGTCCCGTGATCAATCTTCATATCAAACCTGTAAAAATCGAGTCGGGCAAGAGTGCCCGAAGTGCCCGACCTACGTTCGCTCCCCAGTGACCCTGCAAGTGAACCATCACGGTCTCTACAATCCTCAGCTTGAATGGCTAGGCTGCTACGGGTGTTTTTTTTGCAGCCGACTCTCGGCTGGGACAGCCGAGCTACTATGCATCGCGGCTCACACGTACCAAACGATCCGAAACACTCACACGTCCCTGGGCAATCGCGTTGATTATCTCAGGGTAAATTTTGGTCTCTTGTTCAAACACCCGAGCGGCAAGCGTCTTGGGCTGATCGTTGTCATGAACTGGGACGGTGACCTGAGCGATGATCGGCCCGTGGTCGTACTGGTCGTCCACGAAATGAACGGTGCAACCGCTGATTTTGGCGCCGTACTGAATCACATTGGTGTGAACGTTGAGGCCGTAATTTCCCTTGCCGCAGAAAGATGGAATCAGGCTTGGGTGAATGTTGATCACTTGATTGACAAAGTCATCGGGAATCTGGACTCGTTTGAGAAATCCGCCCATCACAACCAAATCGATCTCCAGGGCGCGGCACTGGTCAAAGATCGCTTTGCTGAACGACGTCGTATTTTCAAAGTCTTTCCGGACCACGACTCGCGAAACGATGCCGGCCTCTTGTGCAAACTCCAGCCCGCCGGCCGTCGGTGAACTGGAAACAACCAGCTCAATGTCGCAATCCAGTTGATCATTGGCGCGCAACTCGATCAGGTTCTTTAGCGTCGTTCCGCTGCCGGAAATCAGCACCGCGATCTTGAAGTCTTTGGTAGGCATGAATTAAGCCTGATTCCCGTTGGCAACGTCTTTGGCGACAAAGATCTTCAACAACGCCTCGCCGATTTCACACTCGACAGGTTCGATCGAATCGCTTGGCGGTTCCTGGTGAAGCTCATTGGCCAGCGTTTCACCCATCAAGTATTCCTTGTTCTCCGAAAGAGCCTGAGCCAATTCCTCCGATTCGGTGACCAAATACAATTTGATATGGTCGGACCGCTCAAGGTCGAGACTCTTGCGACGCTCTTGAACTTGCCGGTTGACGTCGCGAGCAAGCCCCGATCGAACCAGCTCTGGTGTCAACTCAGTCGCCAGCACGATGACCGATTGCTTTCCCTGTGCCGCCGCCCAACCTTCGTTGGCCTGAAGCCGAACCTCAACGTCTTCTGAATCCAACTCGATCGTTTCGCCTTCGACGACCAAGCTCGATTTCCCTGTGTCGGTCAGCTCGGCAAGGATCGCACCACCATCGGCTTCGGAAAATGCTTTTTTGACTTTCGGCATCAGCTTTCCAACGCGCGGGCCAAGCCGTTTGAAATTGGGAACGACTTGGTAAGTCACGAATTCACCCGCGTCGGTCGTGTACTTCACGTCCAAAACGTTGAGTTCGGTTTTGAGGATCTCATCGTGCGTTTCCAACCACGACTGATCGGCGCTGTCATTGAGCACAACCGTCACGCCAGACAGCGGCTGGCGAACTTTTAGTTTCGCGTTGGCTCGCGCCGAGAGGCCCGACGAAGCGATATCGCGCAGCAGCCCCATTCGGCGGGACAGGTCCGCGTCGATCAATCCTTCCTCTGCCAGCGGATAGTCACAAAGATGGACGCTCAGTCTGGCGTTGCCATCAAAAACGCTGGTCAGGTTCTGCCAGATCGTTTCGGCCAGGAACGGAACAAACGGCGCAATCATTTTGGCCGTCGTTGTCAAGCATTCGTAAAGCGTCCAGTAGGCATCCAGTTTCTCTGGAGCCGTTTTGTCTTTGGCCCAGAACCGATCCCGCGACCGGCGTACGTACCAATTGCTCAGCGCCTCAACGAACGCCGTGATTCGCGTACACGATCCGTAGTTGTCGTACGCATCCATTGAATTGACGACGACGTCAAGCGTTTGATGCAGCTCACTGATAATCCAGCGGTCCAGTTCACCACGCTCTGCAACGGGGCGGTAACCCTCACCGCCGGCCAAATCGGCGTGAGACAACTGGCCCGGTTTTTCCAGCGAACTGGGGCTAAAGTCATCCAGGATTGCGTATTCGACAAAGAACCCGTTGTAGACATTCCATAGCCGCGAAAGGAATTCTGGAACGCTTTCCTTGATCTGGCGTTCGCTGTACTGGATCGAAGTCCACGGAGGTTGCTTGGCAAAGAAGTACCACCGCAGCGCATCGGCTCCGTAGACGTCGAAGATCTCGTCGGGCGCGCGATAGTTTCGCAGGCTCTTGGACATCTTGCCGACCTTATGAGCCGGCTTGCCAGGTGCGGATTTTGCTTCTTCGGGTGACAGGTAAATGTTCTTCTTGCCGTCTTTGTCTTTCTCGTCTTCCCACCATTCCGAAAGCATCAATCCAAGCACGATGCAGTTCTTGAACGGCAACGGGTACTCAAATGACTTTTGACCTTCGGCCGCATCTTCGCCGAACATCATCGTGCTGATCGCCAGTTGGCTGTAAAACCAGCCGCGCGTTTGATCGATCGCTTCACTGATAAAGTCGGCCGGGAACTGGGCTTCGAATTGTTCTTTGCCTTGATGTGGATAGCCCCACTGTGCAAACGGCATCGCACCGCTGTCGTACCAGCAGTCGATCACTTCGGGAACGCGTTTCATTCTCGCGCCCGACTCGAATGGAGAATCGTAGGTAATGTGATCGATGTAGGGTTTGTGAACCTTGAGATCGTCAACCAGATCGGGATCGGCGGCCTTGGCCTTCTCCCAGACTTCCATTCCGGTAGCGCCCGGTTTGGCGATCAGGTCTTCGTAACGATCTACCGATTCCATCTCCCCAGTCGCCTCGCAAACCCAGATCGGCAACGGCGTGCCCCAATAGCGTTCACGCGACAAAGCCCAGTCGACGTTGGAGTCCAGGAAATTACCGAACCGGCCGTCTTTGATGTGCTCGGGAAGCCAGTTGATCTTCTGGTTGTTGGCAACCATCTGGTCTTTGAACTGAGTCGTTTTGATGAACCAGCTGCGACGCGGATACTGGATCAGCGGATCGTCATCGGCTCGCCAGCAAAACGGATACTCGTGCTGGTACTGTTCCTGGTGGTAGAGTTTGCCTTCGTCTTTGAGTTGCCGCGTGATCGGTTTGTCAGCGTCTTTGACCCATTGGCCTTCATATTCGGGAGCAACGTCAGTGAATTTTCCGTTGGGAGCAACGGCGCAGATCATCTCGGGGCCCTGCCCCCTCTTGAATCTGGCTTGTTCGCTAACGAGCAATTCATAATCGACTTCACCAAACGCGGGTGCTTCGTGAACCGCGCCAGAGCCGCTGTCAGTTGTCACGAAATCAGCCGATGTAACTCGCCAGGCAACATGTTCGGTTCCGCCGTCAGCCAACTCACCGGTTTGATCGCCTGTGTCTTTGTAGAAGTAGTCGAACGGAGGTTTGTAGCGCAGCCCAACCAGTGCAGAACCGGGTTCGGTGGATTTGACTTCGAGTTCACGTTTGACTTTTTGGCTGATCTTTTCGACCAAGTCCTTGGCAAAGACGATGTTGTGATCGAGCTCCGGATCATGAACCGTCACGTATTCGATTGATTCGTTGACCGCCGCAAACTGGTTCGACGGCAACGTCCATGGAGTGGTTGTCCAAACGAGTAAGCTGGTATTCTTCCGGTCCAACAGTGGAAACAGGATGTAGACCGACGGATCCATGACCGTTCGATAGCCTTGGCCGACTTCGCCGGCGCTGAGTCCTGTTCCGCCTTGCGCCCACCACCAGATGATCTTGTGACCTTGGTAGAGCAAGCCACGATCAAACAGATTCTTCAGCGACCACCAAACCGATTCCACGTAGGACTGGTGATAGGTAACGTAGGCGCTGTCGAGCTTGACCCAGAATCCTAGCCGCTCGGTCAGGCGTTCCCACTCCTGCATGTACGTCCAGACAGATTTCTGGCACAGGTGGATGAACGGCTCGACTCCGTGGGCTTCGATTTCTTCCTTGGTGTGGATGCCAAGCTGTTTTGAGACTTCCGTTTCAACGGGCAGTCCGTGGGTGTCCCAGCCGGCTTTACGTTCACAATAATAGCCTCGCATTGTTTTGTAGCGAGGGAATAGATCCTTGATCGCGCGAGTCAAACAGTGACCTGGATGCGGTTTTCCGTTGGCAGTCGGGGGGCCTTCGAAGAAGACGAACTTCTCCTGTCCCTCGCGCTGCGCTAACGACTTGTCGTAGATTTCATTGTCGCGCCAAAACTCCAGAATGGATTCTTCCTGCTGTGGGAAGCTCGCATTCTTGACGACGGGCCGAAATTTGCTGGAGTCCTTTAGTGGTGCGGACATGATTGGTTCGCAGGCGGACGTGCGACGTTAGAGTATCGGGACGTGAGAGAATTGGACAACGTTTTCGTCGCAAAGGTTCGTTGACACGACTAACCTGACAACAGTCTACGTTGGCCACTGGGCAATCAAAAATTATCTCTAAAGAGCCTAATTCTGTAAATAACGCTTGGGTGATTCAAGATGATTGACGGAAGCCATGAAAAAAGACCACGTCGATTTCAACGTGGTCTGGTGGTTCAAAGCGGTCGGTGTGAGAGTTACTTCTTCTTTTTGCCGGTTGCTTTTTTGACTGGCTTTTTCGGCTCTGGAGCCTTTTTGGGTGGCGAGCGAGTTGGGTCGGTCAGATGTCCAAACTCCTTGTCAAAGACTTCACCGTACTGGTCGTCTTGCAAATCGTATTCTCCAACGATTTCTTCTTCGAAGTCGTCGTCGAACTCTTCATCAAAGTCGTCGGCGTCAAACTCGTCCACGACCTCGATGTCCAAGTTATCGACAGGCTCGACCGTCATGTCCTCGATCGTGTCATCGACAGCTTCAACATTCTTGGCGTCAGTGCCAGGTGCGCTTAGCGGATCTACTAGATCGTCGTCTACCATTTTTTCCCACTCTTATGCGTTATTGCTGTGCCAAACCAGGCCAAGCTGGAAGTGTTCTTTGCAGAGTATAAGGGTAGGTAGGTTGCCCAATATGTCAACAGATCAGCCCAAATGATATCGAAATTTTGGATCGTGGGGCGAGCAAGCCCTGATCGCGTGCGCGCAAAAAAGCAGGGGCGGTGAACGAGTCACTGCCCCTGCCCAACACGGGGTGAGAAAGCCTTGTTGATAGTGCCAAGGGCACCTTTAAACGGTATGTCGGCTGTGGGCATTGGAGAAGATTGAGAACGAAACTTTTGCGGAAACTCAACTGCTGCTGGCAACTTAACCGGTTGTAACGATCGTGCCGGCGCTGGGTGCGATGGGCCAAAGCGAGCATTGTGTTTGAGGATTAGCCGTTTTGGCGATAGCCACGGTTGCTTCAAGTAAAACCGGGGCTAACGCCCAAACGGCTAATTGCTCCAAGCGGACGTCCTAACTTTGACAAACCAACTTTGAAAAACCAACTTTGACACGCACTATGTTGTGTATTCAGAATTGAATCGCACGTAATCCACTGTCAAATCGCTTGTCCAATGCATCGCTGAACCTGAGCCTGATCCGATTTTCAATTGTATCCGAGTTTCGAAGTTGTTCGCCATTGAACGACTAACTGTTGCAGCATCAAACTCGATCGGCTGACCAGATTGAAATACGTAGTGGTCGTTAAGCTGGAGGTCGGTCTGCTCAATCTCCATTGGAACGCCGGCGTATCCAGCTGCCGAGACGATTCTTCCCCAATTTGGGTCGGCACCCGTGATGGCGGTCTTTACCAAAGCGCTGGCGGCAATTGTCCTAGCGACTCGATCGGCGTCTTGTTCGGATTGGGCACCGGTGACCTCGATCGAAACCAGATGTGTTGATCCTTCGCCGTCGGACGGAATTTGCTTGGCCAGTTTGATGCAGGCGGCATTGAGCGTTTTGGCGAATTGATTGATTTGGGGCTCGGATTCGACTTTGACACCTGACTCGCCAGAGCAGATCAACAACAACGCATCATTGGTACTGGTATGCCCTTCGACACTGATTCGGTTGAACGATTCTTTGGCGGCGTTGGCCAGCAGAGTCTGGGCGAGTTCGGCGGTCAGCTCAGCATCGGTCATCATGATGGCCAGCATGGTCGCCATGTTGGGACCGATCATGCCGGCGCCCTTGGCCATGCCGGCAAACTGAATTTGCTCGTCGCCAATCTTCACAGTTTGGGTGACAGTCTTGGGCCCTTTGTCGGTCGTCATGATCGCTTGCGAGGCAAGCCGAAAGTGATCTTCCGAGCGCGCGGCGGTGGAAGCAGCCTCGGCTATGCCGGCTGAGACCTTCTTCATCGGTAGCACATGGCCAATCACGCCGGTTGAGAGAATGCAAACCTGTTCAGGCAAGGCGCCGATCAACTCTGCGACCTGAGATGCCATCTGCTGATTGTCAGCAACGCCCTGCTCTCCAGTACACGCGTTCGCGTTTCCTGAGTTGATTACGACTGCTCGAAAATTACCGGTGGGAGTGATGTTGCGATTCCAGTCGATGCTCGCTGCTCGAACTACGTTTTGGGTATAGACTCCTGCGGCTACGGATTTCTTATCCGTCGAGATGATCGCCAGATCAAGAGCGCCGGAGTTCTTGATTCCACATTTGACCCCCGAAAATTTTAAGCCTGACGGAAGGACGATCTGAGATTTATCACTTGTCATTTTTGTCTTTCATTTGTCATTGAGCCAGTTTCACTGCTGGCGTGGCAAATTCAGGTTCGATTGGTTCGCAGCCTGGGAGTGTTTGTTAATTGTGAGCGCCTTGTAAGTTGTGGCCGCTCAGTCCATGGAATTGTCAAACATTGCGGAGGTTCCAGCGCCACAATGTCGTTGGATCGCGTTGGAAGTTTCGACTTGCAAGCGTCTATTCCCGGAGCAAATGGTAACCCGACGAGGCTGTGATTTTTCAAAACATTTCTTAACAACATCAGCCGTTTGGGCGATAGCCGGCGATAGCCCCGGTTAATGGAAGTTCAACCGAGGCTATCGCCCAAACGGCTAATGAAATCACAACCCGTCGGGTTACCAAGACTACAACAGACTTGTCGTCTCGTCGAATCCGAACATCAAATTGAAGTTCTGAACCGCTGCTCCAGAGGCGCCTTTGATCAAGTTGTCCAACGCGCTGACGATCACAATCATGCCGCGGCAATCTTGGACAGACACGTCGCAAAAGTTGGTATTGGAAACGTCTTTGGTCGTAGGAGCAGTCTCGGTGACGCGTACAAATGGTTCGCTGGCGTAGAAAGCCGCAAGGGTGGATTGCAGTTTGGCGGCAGTCACACCGGCAAGTGGCCTGACGTAAATCGTAGAGAGGATGCCGCGGTCCATGGGAATCAAGTGCGGCGTAAATACGGTTGAGATTGTATCGCCACTGAAACGCGCGATGATCTGATCGATCTCGGGCATATGTCGATGGGTCCCCACACCGTAGGCCATCACTGATTCATTGCATTCGGGATAGTGAAATTTCAAGTTCGGTTTGCGCCCGGCGCCCGAAACGCCGGTTTTTGAATCGACGATGATCGGTGCGGGTTCGATCAAACCCTGTTGCATCAGGGGAGCCAACGGAATCAGCGCCGAGCTTGGAAAGCAGCCGGGGTTGGCGACCAGCGAAGCCGGTTCGATCTGGTCTCGAAACAGCTCCGGGATCCCATAAGGCACGTTGCCCACTCGCTGGCCGTCGGGATGCTCGACGTTGTACCACTGCTCGAATGTCGCGACGTCATTGAGACGATAGTCGGCGCTAAAATCGACGACTTTGATTCCCTTTTCCAGCAGCTGCGAGACAATTTTTGCCGAGGCCGCGTGAGGCAGGCAGCAAAACGCACAGTCGACCTGGCTCACGAAGGCATCGATGTCAAGCTGACAAAAATTGAGGTCCAGTCGTTCCCGCAGGCTTGTGTGAACATCTGCCACTGCTGGGCCGTCTGGATCGCGAGAAGTCACCTGAGTGATGGTGACGTTGGGGTGCCTAAGCAATATCTTGATCAATTCAACGGCTGTATAGCCAGTTGCACCGACGATGCCAACGCGAATCATATTTTTGTTTCTATTAGGTTGTTAACGTCAGCAAACTTGCTGGTAATGAACGTGCCTTGAGTCGAATGGCTTGGTTCAATAGATGTGAAACCAAATCTACTTTTTCTTTTTCTTCTTTTTGGATTTGGGCTCTGGCTGAGGGAGCTTGGTGTCGCAAACAACCAAGTCCGTTTGTAGATTGCCGAACTTCGCGTAGACACGCACCGAGATCGGCCGGTTGGCGGCTTTAGAAATAATGTCTTTGTACTGGATGGCTTTGTCAACGTTTGCCTTCGCCTCCCGGGCACGCTTTTTGAATTCTGCCTTTTGTCTATCAAGTGCAGACTTTTGGTCTTTCAGGGGCTGCTCTCTTTGCTTCGCCTCATTCATCGCGGCCATCCGAGCTTCTTCCCGTTTGAGCTTGTCAATGAACTCCGAGATGTCCTCCAGCGAAGACATCTTGGACACCCGTTTCCCAAATCTGGCCATTACATTGGTCCGAAGTTTGAGTTTGGGCTTCAAATCAGCGGAAATCTGAATCCACATGGGTCCTTCTTTATCTCGCCTATTCAGCAAAATAATTCCAGGTTGACTTGGCTCAATTCCGGTTACAAAGGACGACATCAGGAGCCCTTTGATATCGAAGGGAGCGAGAGTGATGACGATGTTGTCCAAGTTTGGCATCGCAGGAATTTCAACCTCACGGAGGTTGCTCATGCCTTCAGTGGAGTAACGCAAGTCGGCGATTACAATTGGTTTTCGAAGTGTCAAATAGTGCGACTCGTCACCCGCCTTTATTTTCAAGTGACAGTTGCGCAGGAACTCCGCATTCTTGTTCTCTACGGCTTCTGGAAGCCACTGAAAGTACACGGCGTCGGGAGATTTCCTGAACAACCCAATGAACTCTGGTTTCTTTTTGGCACTTCGTCGCACACCCACCATCCACTTTTGCTTATCTTTTTCTCGATTGGGTAGTTTGTCGAAACGTGTCAGGTCAAAGATGAGTCTGCCCCTGGAGACGGCAGTCTCTTCGCAAACGATTTCGGCGCCCAATAGGTAAGCAGGATTGATCTTTAAGGAAGCGATCTTCTTCTCTTTGGTGTCGGTAATCAACGGAAGATCGGTCAACCGTGGGAAACTCTTGAACGGCTCACTGTAATCAATCTTTTTTGGTTCTTCCTTCTTCGGCTCTGCCTTGGTTGTGGACTTTGGAGGAGCAGTAGTCGATACCATTGCTTCCTCGTCCGTTACAGCAGTCTCAGGCCCTTTCCCGGGAGCAGGGGCGGCGACCTCGGCGTCGACCGGGTCTTTTTTAGATTCAGGAGTTGTGGTCTTGGGATCGTTCTTCGCGACCGCCGGCGAGATGGGCTGAGCATCGACGATCATGTTGGTTTGGATCCAGCCTGACGTTTTTTTGCCTTTGGCGAGTTCGACTTCAATTTCGACCCAGCCTTTGTCAGGTTTCCCGAGCAGCTTCACTGGAGTTCTAGCGGGAACCTTTTCATCGTTTGGCCCAAGCTCGCATTTTGACTTCACGATAGGCTTGGAGAATTTTGATAGATCGGTGTCGGGAGTTTTCTTTTTCGCTGCTTCCTCATCGTCGGACTTTTGGTCTTCATTTTTCTTGGGGTCAAGCGAGATCGTCTGCTTGGATTCGTCTTTGGCTCCGAAGTTGTCGTTTTCTTTCTTGGCAACTGCGGCGGATCTCTGCTCGGGCGAGTTCAAGTAGCTATATATGCCAAAACCTGAGCCGCCGGCTACAAGCAGTGCCGTGACCAAGCCTGTTGCAATTACCGCAATAGGATTATTCCGCCAAAGGCGTCCGATAAATCCGGGCTCAGCGAGATCTTCATCCTCCTCATCCTCGCCTTCATTGACCGGTTTCTTCTTTCGACGCAACGAAGGAGCGACCGTTCCGGCAAGCGGTTGGTCAAACCCGCCGTCAGCCGATTCCAGCGAAGCAAAGGGGTCCGATTTACCTGCATCAAAAGCTCCTTCGAACGCGAAAGGATCTGAGGCTGCCAGATCAATTCCTTCGGCGGCTTCTTCAGAATCAGGTCCAACCCACTCAGCCAGCGCTGTCGAAGTCGCTGCAACTGCGTCGGGATCTTTAGGCTGGAATGCGTTGAGGATTTTCCCAAGCTTTCGAAACTTGTCAGTTCGTTTGGCTGTCGGGATTTCTTTGAGCAACGAAGCCGCAATGTTTCTAAGCGCTTTAAGATCGGAAACCTGATCGGTGCTGCTCTGCTCACGAAGGGGCGAAACCGCGAGATTTCGGATCTTCACTTGGGTCTTTTCGATCAGGACCAGATCTGACTGTCGAATGCAACCATGAACGACATCGTTTTGATGTGCGTGCTTGATTCCTTTGAGCGACTCGTGAAGAATTCGCGCAACGTCGTCTTCGGAAATCTGGGCCCGCGGAACCTGATCAAGCGTTGTGCCTTCAACGTGTTCTGTTACCAGAAAGTACCTTCCGCCTTCTTGATCGATGTCGTAAACGTGAACCAGATTGGGATGGTCGAGTTTGGCAACATGGCTGGCTTTTTTCAGAAACGGTTTGCAGCGAGATTCGTCCTTAGTGATCTCAGAGGTCAATACCTGCAAGTCGACTTTTCGAGCCAGCGAAGTGTGAACTGCAAGGAAGCGGTCACCCAGTTCATCACGCGTTGTTCGTTCCAGCAAACGGTAACTGGCGATGTCGAGCCTTGTCCGGCCCGAGAGCAGGTACTTGGCCTGCCATTTGGAGAGCAATTCGTCTCTAACAAGATACTTGGCCAGTTTGGCAGGTGACTGGGCCGTTGTGGCTTTGAGCCACTCGGCAAGCCGATCCGCATCGATCACGCCACTTTTTTTGACGTTAGAAATAAACTCAGTTTTGGATTCAGTTTTGGAATTGTTGGACATGCCGCTTCACTATCCCTAAAGGCGTACAACCGTGTAGCTTCATTCTCGCAGTCAGTCGGCGTAACTTCAAGCATCGAGGCGGTCGTTTCGAGGTTTCCAGCCGTCTTTTGAGCTCTGGATATCCCGATCCTACGGCTAGGAAGAGCCCATTCATATTTCAATAAGCCGATTTCTGAGCGACGGAAACTAGGAACGCACACTGCTCCGACCGATTCGATTTCAGTGGCTCAGATCTCTTCCAACAGCCGACTATAGTAAGAGTTGAGCTGGGTCGCGCATCGCAGAATCGAAAAGGTATCAGTTGCACGTTGGCGAAGTTGTTTTCCTATTTCGACACGCTGGCTGGGATTCTCAAGAAGTTTGAGGACTCGTTGGCTTATTAGGTCGCTCAGTTGTTTGTTCAAGTCATCCCGGGCGCTGGTTTGATTGTCGGGGAGGTCAACTAGAAGCTGTCGGGAAAGTGCAGAATCTTCACCGCCGTCACGCAGGATCTCCGAAGAACCTCCAACGTTTGTGGTAACCAATGGTAGTCCGCTGGCAGCAGATTCAAGCAACACGCGGCCCAGTGGTTCCTGCCTCGCGGGATGAATCAACAAGGTGGCCTGTCTCATGATCTCGGCAATGTCGGTTCGTCGGCCAAGCCAATGGACGCGATCACGAAAATCCGAGGAATCAACTTTCGCGATCAGGTTTGCCTCGTATTGGATGGCTTCTTCTTTTTGAGAGTGACGCTGGCCGATAACAAGCAGGTGAGCGTCTGTCGACGCCGCGATTGAAAAGAATGATTCGATCAGGATGTCGACGCCTTTGCGTATCCCGATCTGTCCGACGAAAATCAGAACGGCAGCGTCAGACGGGATGGAAAGTTCGCTCCGGATATCGCTCCAATGGTTCCGGTCTTCGGGTATGGCAGGGCGGAAGAAGTTTGAGTCGATGCCGTTGTAAACGGTGTGAGTCTTGCGCGGATCAAGGCCTTGGTTGATGTGCCACTGACGAGTTGCCTGAGAAACAGCGATGATGCAATCGTTTTGATTGAGGTCAGAAATCGCTTTCTTCGAAAGCTTCAGGATGTCGCGCAAATAGCCCAAGGTTGGTATGCCAAGCTCGCGGGCAATCGGTCCACCAATGCGACTGGTTGAGAGGCTGTTGAAGTGCAGAATCGCTGGGTCGACTTCGGCGATCACGCTACGGAGTTGGTCAGAAATCTCTTGCGGCGTTTTTCTGGAGTTGTCAGGGTTTCGAACTGACCAGCTGCGAACCTCAATGTTGGCGGTCGCCAAGGCAATCGCGAAGTCCGACTGCGAGGGAATTGCTACTGAAAGTTCCCACCCGAAATCGATCAGCTTCGGGGCAACCGCAAGCAGTGAGTTTTCGCCACCGTTGATCGAGCCAAATTCACCGACGATTAGAATTCGTTTGTTGATTTTAGTTCGCCTTGCAGGAGAGCATGCCTCTTTGCTTTTCCGAAATCAAGTTCTTTGCTAGAAGTTGCCCACTTTCAAACGCGAAGCGGTGCAGGATGTAGCCGTGGGTGTAAGCGTGTAAGCCTACGGAAAAATGAACAAATAATCGCAAAGCGACGACATGAACACTTGATGTTCAATTCTTGTCGCCGCTTCGCGGCTTAGGCGGTTGTGCGAGCGATGACCCCAAGCTGACGCATAGGGTTACATCCTGTCGCCTCTTTGAGGCTGGCAATGTTCGACTTCAAAACTCGCGCTTCGGGCAGATATTACTTAACTTAAACATTGAGGGAAACTGGAAACGCTCAATCTGAGTACTTACTTAACAGACCAGGTGTCGCCGGCGCCAAACAGTTTTGCCAAATCGCCGTCGCCTTTGTCGGCCCGTGCATCAGTGACCTGTTGGTTGATCATCTGATCGTAGGATGGACGTTCAACGGCCCGAAAAACGCCGATTGGCTCGGGGAATTCGGGATATCGCATCCGGCTGAGCAAAAACGCAAGCTGAGAATTATCGGCTTTTTCATCGTGGAACAGCAAATCGTCCTGAGCAACTTTTTCAAGATCGACGACCTCGGGCATAAAGCCATTGAGTCGAATGCCTTTGGTGCCTTTGGCGAAAACCATCGGCTTGCCATGCTCAAGAACCAGTGTCGCTTCTTCCTTGGTCGCTTTGTTTTTTGCGTAGTCCCACGTTCCGTCGTTGAACACGTTGCAGTTTTGGTAAACCTCGATGAACGAAGTCCCTTTGTGCTCCGAAGCCCGGATCATCGTTTTGACCAGATGCTTGATGTTGGTATCGATCGACCGGGCAACAAAACTGGCTTCGGCAGCGATCGCGACCGAGATTGGGTTGAGCGGATGATCGATCGAACCACGCGGCGTGCTTTTGGTTACTGTTCCGACTTTTGAAGTTGGGGAGTACTGTCCCTTGGTTAAACCGTAAATCGCGTTGTTGAACAGGATGATGTTAACGTCAAGGTTACGGCGAAGGATGTGCATGAAGTGATTGCCGCCAATACTCAGTGCATCGCCATCACCGGTGATGACCCAGACGTCTAGCTCAGGGCGAGTCGATTTCAAGCCGGTCGCAAACGCCGGAGCGCGACCGTGGATGCTGTGCATGCCGTACGTGTTCATGTAGTACGGGAATCGGCTGGAACAACCGATGCCGGAAATGAAGACGGTGTTTTCGCGCGTCTTGCCAGTTTCGGCAAGCACCTTTTTCATCTGAGCGAGAATCGAATAGTCGCCACAACCGGGACACCATCGCACGTCTTGATCGGAAGCGAAATCGGCGGGTTTGAGGACGGGAAGTTCAGTGCTCATTGAATTTACGATTCGTGTTGATTGAAAGTGTTGTTGATCGAAGAGTGGTGAGGTCAACGTCCGTTCTTGTCACCCGTTGTCGTTTGCTTACTTGTCGGTGTTTACTTGGATACTTTACTTGGCAATCGCCTTGATGCCATCGACGATTTCGTTGACCTGGAATGGCTTGCCCTTGATCTTGTTCAAGCCCTTGGCGTCAACGAGATACTTTTGTCGCAAGATCGAACCCAGCTGGCCCATGTTAAGTTCAGGAACCAGAACTTTATCGTACTGCTTGATAATCTCGCCAAGATTCCGTGGGAACGGGTTGAGCCATCGCAGATGAACGTGCCCAACGTTGATGCCTTCTGCATTACAAGTTTTGATCGCAGTGTGACAAGCACCATACGTTCCACCCCAACTGATGACCAACGTTCCGCTACTGGAACCTTCGACTTTTGCGGGATCGACGAACTCGGCGACCAGGTCGACTTTTTTGCCTCGCGTTTCAACCATGTGCTGATGGTTGTCGGGATCGTAACTAACATTGCCGGTTCCATCCTGTTTTTCAAGCCCACCCACGCGGTGCATTAGCTCAGGAGTTCCAGGAAGCGCCCAAGGTCGTGCGAGATTCTCGTCACGCTTGTAAGGCAAGAAGTTATCGCCATCATTGGGTTTATCTGGATGCGAGATTTCAATCTTCTCGAATTTCGAAGGATCGGGAATCTTCCACGGCTCGGCTCCGTTGGCGATGTAGCCATCGGACATGATGATGACTGGAACCATGAATTTTGACGCGACTCTCCAAGCCTCGATCGCAACGTCGAAACAATCGCTGGGGCTGCGAGCGGCGATGACCGGCAACGGAGAATCACCGTTGCGGCCATACATCGTCATCATCAAATCGGATTGTTCGGTCTTGGTCGGCAGACCGGTGCTGGGTCCACCGCGCTGAACGTCGATCACGATCATTGGAAGTTCGAGAATCAGACCCAGTCCGATTCCTTCCCCTTTGAGTGCGATTCCCGGGCCACTGCTGGTCGTGATCGCCATGCTGCCACCAAACGCGGCTCCGACGGCGGAGCAGACTGCCGCGATTTCGTCTTCGGCTTGAAATGTGCGAACGCCGAAGTTTTTGTGCTTACTCAGTTCATGCAGAATGTCACTGGCAGGCGTGATCGGATACGAACCGAGAAACAACTCTTTGTTGCTGATCTTGGCCGCCGTAATCAGTCCCCACGCTAGGGCCTGATTGCCCATCACGTTTCGATAGGTACCCGGAGAAAGCTCCGCTGCAGGGACGGAATAGGTCGAAGCAAAGTCTTCGGTTGTTTCGCCGTAGTGCCAGCCTGCCTTGAGTGCCAAACGGTTGGCTTCGGCGATTTCTGGCTTGGACGAGAATTTCTTGTCAATGAACCGCAATGTTGGTTCGACATCGCGGCCGTATAACCAGAATACCAAACCCATCGCAAAAAAGTTCTTACAGCGATCGGCAAGTTTGACGGAGAGGCCCGTTGGTTCAACGGCACCGCGTGTCATCGAAGTCATCGCGACTTTGATGGTTCGGTACGGCTCAATCGTGCCGTCCTCGAGAGGGTTCTCGTCGAGCTTGGCAAGCTTGAGGTCTTTGGCTTCAAAGCTGTCCGAGTTGACGATCAGGATTCCAGTTTTCTTCAGATCGCCAAGATTTGTAATCAGCGCCGCGGGGTTCATGCAAACAAGTGCATCGAGCCCATCGCCAGGGGTGAAAATTTCTTCGGCTGAAAACTGGACCTGGAAACCGGAAACGCCGGCTCGGGTTCCACGCGGCGCCCGAATCTCGGCTGGAAAGTCGGGGAACGTAGCAACGTCGTTTCCGGACAGGGCCGAGGTATTGGTTAACTGGGTTCCCAGCAATTGCATTCCATCGCCCGAGTCACCCGCAAGACGTACCGTGACGCCCGAAACTGACTCAGATGGTTTGCTTGTAGGGGGAAACTGGTCGGTAGCACTAATCATGGCGGCTTCTTTGCAGGCGAACTCGTAATTCTTACGGCTTGAGAGTCCGCTTGATGAAAGTCCATCGACTTCAGATCGAATTCAACACGTTGTTGAACTCCCGTTTGTTCGACGACTGATAAATGAAATTGAGGTTGGGATGAACCCGTGACCCTTTTGAGTGTTGGTAACTAACTACGAGAAAGTTATGGGCTAACTAATCGAGTTTCTCAAATATGTGGCGTTTTCGGAAGGGGGAATTGTCTGTTAGAATCCCGTTTCCTTAAACCTCTTTCGACTTCCGATTTAGCGTTCTGTTGTCGGAATTGGGATCCGATTTGAGATTGTGGAAATCTGAATCGACAATGACCCAAATTACTTAGTTATCAACCCTAAAAAAGGCTGCCCAGTTCCGATGGAAAGATCACTTATTCTGCTTAAACCTGACTGCGTCCAACGTCGCTTGATCGGCAAGATAATTTCCCGTTTTGAGGAAAAAGCGATCAACGTTGTCGCCATGAAGATGATTCAGGTCACGCCAGATCTGTCGAAAAAGCACTACGCAGAACACGTTGAAAAGCCATTTTACGGTGGGCTGGAAGAGTTTATCACCGGCGCTCCGGTGGTTGCGATGGTGCTTGAAGGACTCGAAGTGATTCGAGTCGTGCGTGAGATGCTCGGCGCAACTAATGGCTTGAAGGCAGCGCCAGGAACGATTCGAGGCGATTTCAGCAGTAGCCGTCAGATGAATCTGGTCCATGCGTCGGACAGTCCGGAGTCGGCGACGCGTGAAATTGATTTGTATTTTGACGAAGCCGATCTGTGCCCTTACGTTCCGACGTTGACACCTTGGTTGAAGGCCGGCGACGAAGCGTAGGTTGACAGGGTTGTCGCCGCCGCTTTGTTGCTTTGATGGTCCTTACTCAAGGTGATCGTCACTCACTATGACATGCGGGAGGCGCAGCCAAGGCTCCTCCGTAATTTTAACTTGAGAAAATCGACAACGACGGTGACAATGGTGAACTGTCAGTCAACGATTCAATTTCCAAAGTAGACAAATGCAGTTCACGAAAATGCACGGCGCCGGCAACGACTACGTTTACGTCGATTGCTTTCACAACGAAACCCCTTCGGATCCGAGTTCGCTTTCGATCGCAGTTGCTGATCGGAACAAAGGCATCGGTGGCGATGGGTTAATTTTGATCCGCCCTTCTGACCAAGCCGATGCACGCATGCAGATGTTCAACGCCGATGGTAGCGAAGCCGAAATGTGCGGTAATGGAATCCGATGTGTCGCTAAATACGTCTATGACCACGGGATTTGCAAAAAAGAGCGTCTAAGCATCGAGACCGGAGCCGGAATCTTGGCATTGGACTTGGAAGCCGAAAACGGTAAAGTTCAGCAAGTCCGTGTCGATATGGGCGAACCTGTCTTGCTGGCTACCAAGATCCCCACTCAACTGGCTGGCAATACCCAGTTCGACAACCACGTCGTCAACGTTCCGTTGTCTGTCGGAGGTCATGAGTTTGAAGTGACTTGTGTCTCGATGGGAAATCCACATTGTGTGGTCTTCGTCGAAAAAGCCACCGACGAACTGGTGCTTGGCGTCGGGCCACAAATTGAAACTGATTCCCGATTTCCAGCCCGAACCAATGTTGAGTTTATCGAGATTGTTTCTCGCAACGAAGTTCGCCAACGAACTTGGGAAAGAGGATCGGGTGAAACCATGGCTTGTGGAACCGGAGCCAGTGCCGTCTGCGTGGCGGGAGTGCTTTCGGGACGGACAGATCGAAAATTGACTAACCATCTGCTCGGTGGAACTTTGCTGCTCGAGTGGAAAGAAGATACCAACCACGTGTTTATGACAGGGCCGGCGACCGAAGTCTTCAGCGGAGACTGGAACGGGTAGTTGGTCGAACATTGAAGTCGCATTAAGCCAGATTGCAGCAAGGACGCTGAGTAGTTGAGCCAAGATTCACAAGCCACGTTTTCTCAAAAAGTCGCGGGACAGATCAACTCCCTCATGGTGCCCGCTGCGCTGGACCTGTTGGACTATCGAATCTGCCACTACGACCGCTCCGTCGATCCAGCCAGGCCTGAATACAACGAGCATGTTGTTTACGTTTTCTGGCACGAATACATTTTCGGCGTTTTGCCACGTTGGGGGCATACTCCGTTGACGGTTTTGTGCTCGCAACACCGCGATGGTGAATGGGTCAATCAAACTGCGCTGGCTTTGGGGCTCAATATCGTTCGGGGCAGTTCGACCCGAGGTGGGTCAGCCGCGATTCGACAGATGAAAGCCAACTCGAAATTCTCAAGTATTGCGATCGCGCCTGACGGTCCACGCGGACCCCGCCGTGAGATGGCGCTGGGCCCGGTTTATTTGGCGTCCCTGCTGGGCATGCCATTGGTACCCGTTGGCTTGGGGATCACCAACAGTTATCGATTGAAGACGTGGGATCGTCTTGCAATTCCAACTCACAAATCTCGGTTGCGTTGTGTGTTCGGACCCAAGATTGACATTCCCTCCAAATGTGGAAGACAGAAGCTGGAAGCTTGCCGAGCCAGTGTTCAGAAGTTGCTAAACGATCTGACGATTCGAGCCGAAGATTGGGCCGAGTCGAACCAAAAGATGGTTGGTGAGCAGCGATTCCTGCGAGCACGACGAACTAGCAAGATCTTTTTCGATTCCAAGCCGAAGGCTTCAAAGCCAAGTTCAACACAACATCGAACCAAAGCCGCCTAGCCTGCTAGGGCTTTAAAACCGGAGTCGGGCGAGAGACGGCCCGACAAAACTGGAAGTCGGGTTGCTCGGGTTTCAACGGCTGTTTGAGTTAAAATGGACGGATTTTGAAGATTTGGGAATTGGGTGGCTCCATATCGCCTCTTGGGACCTAAATTTCCAAAAGCGTTTTCACTTTCCCAACATTTTCTCATCGGAGCCCCCGCCATGAATCAAATTCAAGAAACTCAAACTACCCAATCACAGCAAGAGACCAAGCAAGAAACAAAATTGCCTTGCGCAAATTTCATTGCAGTCATCATGATGACTTGCATCGCTGTCATGAACTTTTAAGTGCTCAGGCGGATCGGGAGATACCTGGTCATAATCCGAAGCGAATGCGAGGAATTCTCGTTCACGCTTTGGGTTGGATGCTTTTTCGAGACGCATGAATCTGGTTCATTGCCATTGGATGTCGCAAACATTCAGTCGAACCAGATTTTTCTTGCGCGCGTGTTTAGCCAAAATCTAGATGTCTTCATCTTGAACTGGTCTACCCCAGTCAATGTTTCGGTACGCCGACGCCCCGTAAACCGATTCGATTGGTGCCTTAATTCAATTTGAAATCCGCGGTTGCGACTGGGCCCGTTCGTCTGATTCTTGTTTGCTTTTTCAACTACGGCCATTGCGACGGCCAGTTGAAACCGCGACTGCGGATACACCGGCACGCCCAGCTCGTTAAGCGACCACTCAGAGACTGATTTTTGCCCCAGCAACTGCGCACGGCTGCTACTGGGCGAGTAGACTTGCCACCCCGGCCAGTGATCGCAAAGTCCGATCCACTGGGTTAGCGGGAAGCAGAGTACGGATATCGTCAGTAGCAGCGCAAGCCCATTGAGATTGTGAGTCGGTTTGGGGGAATCATTCGTCAACGGTGCTTGATCGAGAGTTTCGACATTCTCCTCGACAATCTCTTTGTCGAAACTGGTGCCTGGCCAGAACAGGATCAAGGCTTGTAGGATAAAAAAGGCGTTCCAAATCAATACTCCCGGTCGGTGATCCAGTCCCCATGGTCCCAGCATCAGTAAAAGGGCGACGTGCAAGCCGGCCGCTGCGACAACGGCGATTCGACGAAATTGAGGAATCGCCAATCCGGTTCCGACTAGCAGCTCTCCCAGTGGCAAAAGAATGACCAAAGCACGTGTGACCTTCTGAGGCCAAGCCGCCGTTTCAACTCCTACAAACCCAAGCAATGTCGAGAGCATTTGATCGCCGACGGTGTGCATGAACTGGTAGTCGAACTTGCTGATCGCTGAAAAGACGTAAATGCTGATCGCGATCCAGCGAATCAAACGTGCCGCTGTTGGTGGGTTGGCCAGTCCGATTAGTAAGCCAATGACTGCGAAATGGTATGCCCAAGGTTGCAGTCGGTTTTGGTCAAGCGAGATCAGCAGTGCGATTGCAAATGCAAACGTCAGGTTTGCGACTCGAAACCAGTTCACACGGGGTGTTGTGTCTCGTGGGATCTGAACTGCACAGAACAACAGGCTTAAGCCAGCGATCAACAGCGCGCTCCAGTCGAGCCAGCCCGGAGTATGAATGAGAATTTCAAAAAAAGGAATTTGTGGAAACTCAGTCTGGGGAGTCCAAAGTTTCCAAGTTACTACCAGCAGCGCAACGGCTGACAGCGCCCAGATTCGGGAAAACAAATAAAAACGATTCATTGAGCGGAGGCTGCCGCGGGTTTGTTAAAGGAGAAGCTTTAAATTTCTTGGGGCGAAGCTTATGCTGAGCCGGTGTCATTTGGTACTTCAAGCTCAGGAGCTTCGCCCTTCCGAGGGAGCGGTTTAAGTTTATAAAAAGGCGGCTTAGTTAAACAGCGCTTTATCATTACGCCTGAATTCACAAATGTTTGCTTCGGTAAATGGTAACCGACGACGCTGTGATTTTTGGCTGGACGATTACCGGGACCGTGTTGAAGAACGATGCGAAAAAGAATGAACTTGAGGGCCGTCTTGGTGGATTCCGTGAGAGAAAGATCGAGTAGTTAAGGCTGCTGGTTGCAGTTGGTTTTGAGCCGGCGATCAAACACTGTTGTGAGATTTACACACCCGGCGATAAATATTTCCGGTTGGTGTGGCATTTCGGGCTGCTAAAACGCTTGCAAGACATCCGCGGATTGGATTTCCTGGCAATTGTTTCTGTTGGCTGTTTTCTACTTGCCAGATTTGCAGTTCCGAAGTTATAGTAGTCACATAGGGATTTGTTAGCCGCTTGCAGCCTTTATCTGCTAAAGAGCCTTCAAAGTTTTCAGCCTGTTAGGTTGAATCGCCGTTAGTTGAACCATCATTGGCATCAACATCTTCGGCACGCTCGATTGGTCATTTAGATCTGCATCGGTGGCGACTCTCTAAACAAACACGTAGCGTTTTTTCGTTTTTGTATTTCCGTTGGTCGCGCTGACATGGAGTAATGCGATGTCCACAACTGAGTTTACAGGATCAAAACAGTTGTCTAAATCTAAACCAAAATCTGAAGGGTCGAAAAAAGTTGAGAATTCCGCTCCAGGAGTTTCAACGGTTTCGGTTCATGCAGGAGAAGCGCGGCAAAAGTCGCTTAACTCAATCACCGATCCGATCGTGATGGCGTCCACCTTCACGTTTGAAAATACGCAGTCAATTATTGACTTTATTGAGAACAAAGAAGAGCGAGGTGAGTACGGGCGTTACGGTGTCCCGGGCGAGCGAGTTGTGGAGCGTAAGCTTGCGGCGCTTGAGGGAGCCGAAGCCGCAGTTCTGTTTTCCAGCGGAATGGCGGCTCTGGTTGGATTGTTCAACGCCAAGCTTAGCGCTGGCGACGAAGTGATTTTCTTTGACGAGTGTTACCACCGTTCACGCGAGTATTGTCGCAAGCATTTGTCGCGGTTTGGAATCGTGACCCGAGAAGTCAAAACGGGCGATTACGACGCAATGGAATCAGCAATCACTTCCAATACGAAAATGCTGGTAAGTGAATCGCCGACCAATCCGCATTTGAGTATTCTGGATCTGGATCGGTTTGCAACGATCGGAAAAAAGCACAATGTTGAAACGCTAATCGATGCGACACTGGCGACGTCATATAACCTTCAGCCGATCGAGTTTGGCGTCGACTACGTGATGCACTCTGCCACGAAATACTACGGCGGCCACAACGACTTGCTGGCGGGTGTGGTGCTTGGCAGTGCCGAGCAGCTCCAGCCTGTGCTGGAACTTCGGGGCGTGATGGGTTCGGTCAACACGCCGCACAATTGTTATCTGCTGGAGCGAGGGCTCAAGACGTTTGAGCTTCGAATGAAGCGTCACAACGAGAACGGCCAGGCTGTTGCTCAGTACCTTGAGTCGCATCCAACTGTTTCTCGCGTTTTATATCCCGGACTTGAGTCGCATCCGTATCATGAAATCGCCAAGCAAACGATGCGCGGCTTTGGTGGCTTGATCACTTTTGAAGTCGCCGATGCGGATTGGAAGGCGACCGCGAAGGTCGTTGATGCCGCAAAGCTGGCGCGAATCGCCCCGAGCCTTGGTGGTGTCGAAACATTGATTGAGCAGCCGCTTGTGATGAGCTATTGGGGTTATACTCCTGAAGATCGAGCGAGTTTCGGAATCACTGATAACATGGTCCGACTGGCGTGTGGCATCGAGAACTCCTCAGACATTATCGCTGATCTGGAGCAGGCGCTGGCGGTTTTGAAGTAGGTTGTCGTGAAAAAAACAAACGGCGAATTCGATTTTGGCTTTGCCGTTTTTTTTGCATGGACTTCCAGGCTCCATTCCAAAAAGCGGCTGGCGACTTACGAAAGACAACACGCAAACGAAGCCGTTATAAACCACTTTAAAACCACTTCAACAGCGTCTCGGCTGTGGCTGAATCTCAGGTTGGAAACATCGGTCAACGATCAGCGGACTTGGTCGGCTTTCCAGGGCAACTTGCTTTCGTCAATCTCTTCTGGTGGCATCGCAGTCATTTTAAAACTCAAACTCTGGGGGGCGACGACATCCTGTGCCAAGTTCTTGTGCTCGACGCCTTCGAATACGACTGACGTCGCCATTTTTAATGACTTGTCATATTGATAAGTGAATTTGCCTTCCACATGGAACGGGAATCCCGCAGGAATATCCCATTGGAGTGAATCTTCTTTGGGTTCAGACAAGACGGACTTGGCAACGTACTTTCGCTCGATGGTCAAATGAGTATCCGACTCGTTGATAATTCGATAGTCATTCTTCTGAGTCACATGGTTGAGCTCGTTGGTGTCACTGATGTCTCGGATAAGATCACGTTCATTGCCGGGCGGACCCAAAGTGAGACGCCTTTCGACTCGCCACTGAGTCTTGTTGGCGTCTTGCGGAAAATCGACGATGCAAGTCATTCCGGCAAGTCCAAGGAAACCCGGTAACCGACAACCCTTGCCTTCATGAATTGAGAAGTGGTCAATCCTGCCAGATTGACGAAAGTTGATGTCATACTGGTCATCGAAGGTCTGCCGCGAGGTTCGATCGGTTCCTTGTTGGACTTCCATGTGCGAGTTAAACGCAGCGTGGGTTCCCTGATGGTGTCGCTTGCAGATCAACTGAACCAGGCACGCCGACGCCTCGCTCAATTTGCCGGCTTTGTCATCCGAAAACGGCGCATTATAAAAATCAAAAACCTCTTCTCCGGAATCCCGTAGGTTTAGAATCAATTTTGAGATCTGGGTCACCGTCCCGATTCCGTTTTCGACTTTGGCGACCAAGCCGGCAATTTTTCCAGCTTGGTCGACGATGATACCACCGGTCGAATCATTGGGGATCTCAAAGTTAACATCGGTTGATGCTTCGTCGTAGCCGACGGCATCAAGGTTCTCGAGGAGGTGAATTTCTGCATTGCGGTCGATCCAGATCAATGTCACGCCTTTGGTTTGAGCGCTTAATTGACCTTTGTTGTCAGCGATAACTCTGGGGAAATCTGGACGCCGGGGACTGGAGAACGCTTTAAAGTCTCCTCGTCTTAGAATCCGGCTGTGCTCGACGTCGTACCTTACTTTGCCGTCGAAGACCGAAACGAAATCAGCAAACTGAATCGAATCGATTGGAGCAAGGAAAATTCCTTCGGGTAGCCTTAAAGCCGACGCGTAGGATTCCTGAGGAAAGAAGGACTGCCGATCTTCACTGTCATCAACACTGATGTTGGTTGATGGCTTGGCGCTAACGAATACCTTTCCTCGGTAGTGCATTGGAGCCGGGAGGCCATTGAACTGGCTATCTTCGAGGTACTCGGATTTCGCGGTTAGATTAAAACCCAAGCTTTTGATTTTGGAAGCAACTGATTCAGTTTCCCCGGTGAACCTTTTCAACGAAGGCACCAGAGCTTTACGGGATTGTACTTCAGCGATCGCGACGGGAGCCTTTTGTTTCGCAGCCTTGTCTGGGCCCTCGGCATTGGAATCATTTGTGTTGGGCGTCGGGTTCAGTTCACTCGTTTTCGAGTTCGTTTGGGATTCCGGTTGGTTTTCAGCAGTCGTATCCTCCGGAACTCCAGAAAAATTCAGATACAAGAAAAACAGCAACAGCAAAGCGAGGACTCCGACAATCATGCCTGAAATTAGAGGCATGATCTTTCTGACGAATCCACTGGGAGGCTCGGAGCGTCGTCTTGCAGGAGCGGCCTGATCGGTCTCCTGCTGGCGGCTCTCTTCGTTTTCGTTTGAGCTGTCGGCACCTTCAGTTGCAGGACGAAGCGCTGGTTGTAACGGCGCAGCGTCCTCCTGTTCTCCAGTCGGCGGTTCATCATTCGCGCGGTTGGTGGCTGTAGCTGACGATTCAATTGGAGGTTCTGAATCCACAGCAGGTTTGGTGTCCAGCGGCGCGACCAAGTCGACGGGCTGTTTGCAGTTGGGGCAAGCCACTCGTTTGCCAAGAAGTTTTGGCGGGACATTCAAACTTGCGCTGCATTCGCCGCAAGGAATTTTTATCTTCTTACTGGCCGGTGTGATCTCAGTCGGTGAATCTGGACCAGTTGCGTTTTCAGCTGGTCGATTCTGCGCACCGGCAACAGCGTCAGCGGGTTGTTTTGCAGTTGACAGCGGATGATCAGGCGCAGGCGACGACGGCTTGGCAGCCTCGGGCGTTGTTGGCTGAGGAACAGAAATCGGCCCTTTGCATTTAGGGCATTTAATCCGCTTTCCGTAAAACTTCGGAGGGATGCCAAATTTCGATTCACACTGTTGACACTGAATCTTCATGATCGCTTGAAGCCGAAGTCAAATAGCAATTGGAAGTGACTAGACTCGGTTGTTAGAGGGGTGCCTGACTATCAATAGCATCAGTTTAGCAGGCATTCAGAATAAAGCGAAACAGGTAGGTCTCAGAGGTCGGTCTCAGGTCCCAAGCTCCCTGATATTGGCAGCCAATTACTGACAGCCAATCGGCGATCGGGTTGAAGAAACAGGGGGAGGTCAAAGAGCCACGATCTTAACGAAATGGAACTACGGTTCGAGCTGGTAATTTGGTGGGGCTGAGGATCTTTCCTGAAACCAGGCCGTAGCTGCGATTGCTGGAACCTCGAACAACAGTTGAAGTTCGATTGGGGCTCTGTCGTGCCGTTGGCAAGTGAGCTGAAGCAGCTGAATCATCCGATTTTCCGCTGGCGAAGTTCGAATCCGATTTGATCTTGCAGGCTGGGCAGTCGTATGACGACACCGTTGGTGAAGCCGGCATCACCAACTTTGAAGAGGGTTTTGTTGAGCTTACAAGTTCGTTTGCCGGCAAACGGTCGGAGATTGCGCACTGAGCGCAGGGGCAGCTTGGTTGAAGTGTCGGCGTTTGATCCTGCGATTGGCAGGTCTGCCGCTGAGGTTGGTTGGGCCGGCATTGAACGCAGTTGCAGGAACTTCCACATGGGCCAGCCCCGTCGCTTATGCGTTGCTTGATTTCGGCGATGTCGCGCCTGAGGTTTTCACAGAAACCCAAGCACGGCGGAAAGTCGAATTCGTGGTGCGGCTTCCAGCAAATGTAGGGTGAGTTTCGTTTGTCTTCTTGACGGTCGCAGTTGTAGTACTTGCCGTAGTGGCCGGTTTGGACATTGAAGAGTTTGCCACGGCGCTCTGGATCACTGGCTTGATAATTGAACACTCGGTCGTCACGGTAGTCACGTATCGCATTTCGAACTTCCTGTCCTTGTGACAGTGCGCCCAGAGATCCCAACCAGATCACCGAGGCCATCAGTGTCAGGATCCAACGAGTCTGTCCTGGCGAACATGTGAGTGAAACGATGCGCATAAGGGTCTCCAAAACTTGCTAACAAGTCTTTGTTCGACCTCTTACAACCGTTGGTCCCGTTACGTCTGTAAATGTCGTGAAAGTCAGGCTTTCTGCTAAGCTTGTCGTTGGCTTCCCAGACCTCAAAAAGCGTACAAGTTAACGCCGTGGCCATCTCGACGTAGTTGAATTGGCATGTGTTGACCCAGTCGATGTCTCGCGATTGCGGATTCCAGTACTTTCTTCGATGGGTGTAGACTCCTGCCTGCGCGGGAGTAACGGCTTGGGAGCGGCGGCGCTAAGGGGAATGAACCTTGGCCCCCGGTTGTTGATGTGACTGGGCGAGTCTTTCGCCCGATGATCATGAACGGCATGGCCGAAGAAAGCTCAGGGCAATAGGCGGTTGGGGCGAAATGCCAAGTTCGCCAAAAGACGTCGGTCTCGAATCCAGCGCGCCGCCTGTCTCCGATAATCTGATGTTGGTCACGGCTATGGAATCAGAGGGATTGGGTAGCGATCGGGTGTTGAGGATCGGGTGTTGAGGATCGGGTGTTGAGGATCGGGTGTTGAGGATCGGGTGTTGAGCATCGCGTTGTCTAAGCGTGGATTTTGCGGTTCATAAACTACATTAAAAACTACGGTTTATAAGCTGTTGAACGTGGCTTCCCTTTTAACGAGTTGTCTGGCTGACTAAACTATTTGGCTTCTACCAACCGCCGACAGGCCGCCACAAGGCAGAACCAAGATGCGACCAAAAATTGGAGCCGTTTCCTACCTCAACACAAAACCGCTTGTGGAAGGCATGGAGCAAACGGCAGATCAATACGAACTGATCTTTGATCTCCCCAGCCGTTTGGCAGATCGGCTTTCCGCCGGTGAGCTTGACGTTGCTTTGGTTCCGGTCGTCGAGGCTGCCAGCAGTCCGAACTACACGATCGTTTCAGACGCCTGCATTGCTTGTCATGGTCCGGTGTGGAGTGTGAAGCTGATGTCGCGCGTTTCGGGAGAGGAAATCAAGACGCTTTCTTTGGACGAAGGGTCAAGAACTAGCTGCGCGTTGGCGAGAGTGTTGTTGGAACGGAAATTCGGCGCCCAACCTCGTTGCGTCCCATTGTCGATCCAGGACGACTGGCGCGATACCTCATCGGACGCTGCATTGATCATAGGTGATCGCGCGATGGACGCTGGCGATGCTGAGTTTCCTTTCGTCTGGGATCTGGGAGAGTTGTGGAACGATTGGACTGGTAAGCCGTTCGTGTTCGCGGTTTGGGCCGCCAGACACGGACAAGATCTTGGTCGGGTTGAATCGTTGCTCTGTGCCGCTAGAGATCGTGGCATGAAAAACATAGAACAAATCGCCTCAGATCAAGCATCAGAATACGGACTGTCGAACCGAGATTGTTTAAGATATTTGCGAGACTATCTGCATTTCAATCTGGGAGACGCTGAGAAATCTGGAATGGATTTGTTTCTGCAGTATGCGTCAGAGTTGTCACTTATTCCAAATTCAGAACCGCTTAGATTTTATGACTGCCAACCCAATAGCTGAATTGCTTGATAAAGCCGTCGCCGGTCAACGCTTGACGCCAGAAGAAGGGCTTCAGTTGACTAGTTGCAATGACTTGGCGGTGCTTGGTGCCGCTGCTAACGCCGTGACCCGTCGTCTTCATCCCGAGTCGTATCGCACGTACAACATCGACCGCAATATCAACTACACCAACGTCTGTACTGCGGTTTGCGATTTTTGTGCTTTTTATCGTGGCCCCAAGTCCGACGAAGGTTACGTGCTGGAGCGATCTGAACTGCTCAAGAAAATCGAAGAGACGGTGGCACTTGGTGGCGATCAGATTTTGCTTCAGGGAGGCCTCCACCCCAAGTACAAGCTCGACTGGTACGAGGAGATGTTGTCGGACATCAAATCCAACTTTCCTCAACTGAACGTTCACGGATTCAGCCCGCCCGAAATATATCACTTCACCAAGCTCAATAACTGTTCGTTGGAAGAAGTTCTGTCACGGCTCAAGAAAGCCGGCCTGGGAAGCTTGCCAGGTGGTGGAGCCGAGATTCTTGTTGACCGAGTTCGAAGTGAAATCACCCGCGGCAAAGTCATGACTGACGATTGGCTTGACGTGATGCGGGTTTGGCACGGGCTCGGTGGTCGTAGCAGCGCTACGATGATGTTCGGTCACGTTGAAACATTGGAAGAGCGAATTGAGCATCTGGATCGTTTGCGACAACTACAGGATGAAACCGGTGGTTTTACGGCGTTCATTTGTTGGACCTTTCAGCCAGACAACACGGAGATGTCGGAAATTGATCCGGTTGGTTCGTTCGAGTACTTGAAGATGCAGGCGATCGCGCGGCTCTATCTCGACAACATCGCCAACATTCAGTCCAGTTGGGTGACACAGGGTTTGAAAGTCGGTCAACTTTCTTTGATGTATGGGGCCAACGATATGGGGAGCCTGATGATCGAAGAAAACGTTGTCGCCGAGGCCGGAACGGTTCACTACCTGACGCTGGATCAGATGCGATCCGCGATTTCAGATCTTGGGTTCACACCACGGCAACGGAACGTTCACTACGAGCTGTTCGACCAGAAGTATGAAGAGAAAGCTGTGTTGGCCAATCAGAAATGGGTCGAGTCACGCGAGTCAGCCAAAGACGGATTGATCCAGTTGGCATAGTAGCTCGGCTCTCCGAGGCTGTGACTTTATTAGCCGTTTGGGCGATAGCCCCGGTTGAACTGCCTTTAACCGTGGCTATCGCCAAAACGGCTGATGTTGTTAAGGAGTGTTTTGAAAAAATCACAGCCTCTCCGAGTTGAGACCAGAAGATTCGCTTCACGGCTCGAAGCCGAGCTAATATCAGGTTCATTGGCAAGATTCCTTTCTGGCATGCGTCGCGCCGGGTCTATTTCAGGTCGGTCGAATCTTCTAAAATGACGTTTTAGTCTCAGTCAATGATTTGAGTTTTCAATGGAAATTTTGGGCGGTCCCCTTTTCGCAGTCGCCGGAGCCGGAGAATCTCACGGCCCGGGAATTTCGACGATCACTTTTGGATGCCCGTCCGGAATTCGGATTGATCGCGACCAGATACAGAGCTTTCTGGATCGACGTCGACCGGGATCGAACAAGCACGGCACGCCGCGTAACGAGAAGGATCAGGTCGCCCTAACGTCAGGGATCTTTGATGAAAGTGACTACGAAGCACTCTTGTCCGGTCCCTCGATCAAAGTTGGCGAGACGGAAATTCCGACCTACCAATCCGGATTCGCAACCGGCGAACCGATTGCCGCATTTGTGGGAACTGCTTCTTCAAAGAGCGGCCATTACCAACAGTTCGCCGGCACAACGGGTGAGGTTCGACCAGGACATACCGATTTGGTCAAGCACCATCAGTCCGCCGGATTTGTCGACTATCGCGGCGGAGGCAGATCCAGTTACAGAAGTGCAATCAGCGACGTTGTTGGCGGCTCGATTGCCCGCGCTTTTCTGATGGAAAAGTTTGGAACTCGTTTCCTTTCCAACATCGTTCAGGTTGGAGCACTGAAATCCAAAACGCATATTGGCGATATGGTCGATGCCGTTAATGTGTCTTCAGCGGATATTGGCAATTTTGAGTCAACGCTTGCCAGCGCGGAGATCTACACGATTGATTCCGATTTCGCTGAAGCCGCAGCGCAATTGATAATGGAAACCCGCAAAGATGGTGACTCGCTGGGAGGCGTTGTCGAAGTTGTTGCAGTCAATGTCCCGCCACTGGTCGGAGCGCCGCTTTACAACAGCTTGAAGCTTCGCCTGATGGGGGCTCTTGGAGGCGTTCACGCCGTGCGCGCTGTCGAAGTCGGAGCAGGAAACGATGTCGTAACACGCTTGGGCAGCCAGAACAATGATTCAATTCGTGCGGATGGTTATCAATCGAATCATCACGGAGGGATGCTGGGTGGGATTACGACAGGCCGTCCTCTGGTCGCCCGGGTTTCGTTCAAGCCGACTTCAACGATTACCAAACCGCAAAAAAGCGTCCGCAAAGACCTTTCGGAAATCGACTACCAGTTGGATAAAGGGCGGCATGACCCGTGCGTCGCGATTCGGGCTGGCGTGACACTGGAGTCCCGGATGGCGATCGAACTTGCGAATGCAGTTTTGCAACATCAAGCCGGCCGCATCGAAGCTGAAAATTTCAAGTTGTTTTAGAAAAAACGGCAGGTCCGGCTATCGGATTTCCCCAAATCTGTCTTTTTTGGCTGTGACCACGGATGCATCAACTATAGTGAGGATCAACGGATGGGCGTTCAACGCGGCTTCATATTCGGCCAAGGCGGCAACGAAGACTTGGCTTAAACGAATTCAAAGTCAATGTTATTTGTGAGATGAGTCACCTCTCCGTTGATTGTTTTTCCTTGGACGACCAGGGACGAGATAAAATTTTACATTTGGAAGTAAGGCCGCTTGGCATGTTCCGTCTCTACGGAGAGTACGTGTTAGGCCGGTGTTCGAGGAGTAGGTAGATGCAACGGCTTAACCACTTTTAATAATTAGCAAACATAGAAAGCTACAACGATGAAAGAAATTAAACTGGAAACGCTTGAATGTGTATCAGGCGGCATGAGAAGCCGCGGATCTATCCGTAGAGAGATCGCGGAACTTAATCAACAAATTTTACAAATCACCCAAAGTAATGATGCGTTCTCTTTAGGGCCCGGCGGTGGCGGCCAGCGACGAACACGAGAGCGTAACCGCATTACGAGAGAGCAGATTGACCCGATTCGAGAGCGAATTAACGAACTTCGCGCTTCGCGGCGCAGCGCAGGACGCTCACCGTTTGTTACGCGTTTCCTTCGAAGTCGGGGACTACTATAAGGAAGATTGTGTTACTGGTTATTTTTTGTGATCAAGTAACTGTTGAGTCAAACGCTCTTCGAATTTGATGGCGAACGACTGAAGGGCCATGTTCCATT
>CALJOA010000084.1 GCA_937981585.1 uncultured Pirellulaceae bacterium
CCGAGGTCATCAGAATATAGCGGTTGATCGATGATGTTGACGTTCCAGTCGCGTGATTGACAGGCTTCTTGAAGTGCCTGGATCACTTTTGGATTGGTGATCGACTCCATGAAAATCGCTGGAACTTTCTTGTCGCAAATCTCCTTGGCGACCGTCCGCATCGTTTTGATGTCGGCTTCTGGGTCGTTTCCAATTCCCAGTACAGCCAGCGTTTCCATGTCGTAGGCTTTCTCGAGGTATTTAAATGCGTCGTGTGCGCTGACGATGATTCGGCGGTCTGACGGAAGGCTGGAAAACGTTTCGATCGCCCATTGGTGGGTCTGGGTAATTTTTTTTACGTAGGCCTCAGCGTTGGTTTGATAGGTCGTCGCGTTACCCGGATCAACGACGGTCAATTGCTCGGCCATTGCACTGACGCACTTGGCCCAACCGGGAAGATGGTTCCAAATGTGTGGATCAAACGGGGCATTGGGATCAACGGCTCCATCTTCTTCCCAATCCAAGCGATATTTTTCCGGGAACGCGGAAGCCATCGACCACGATTTGCTCTCAAACGCACCGTGCAAGTGTTCCGATAGTTTGGCTTCGAGATGAAAGCCGTTATAAAAAATCCAGTTCGCGTCGAGCATCGATTGCACGTCCTGCGTGCTGGGGCTGAACGAATGCGGGTCAATGCCGGGACCACACAGCAGCGTAATCTCGGCGTCGGTGCCTTTGGTCAATTCCTGCAACGCCGAATTGATCTGCCCCGTAGTCGCAATGAGCTTGAGCGACTGAACTGCGTTTGGATTGGCGATCTCGGTAGAAGATTCGTATCCGATGCAACCTGCTAACAGCGCTGCCGCAAGGATCGAAAATCCCAGGCAAAGTTTTCTTAGTGAGTTCATTAGATCTTCTTTGGTTTGCAAAGCGCCTTTTTCGAACAAGCCAGCCGGTCACACTTGCTGCATTGGTGCGTGGCGATCAATTCGAACTTCTCGAAGTTTCGCTTCTTGCATTTATGCTTTGACTTTTTCTGCTTACAGAGGGTCTTCATCGCATGTCCTCTCAGACAAACCAAATCCCAAAACGTGGACACAATAAAGTTGGTGCGTCAATTTTGGAACCACATACAACACCGGATCAATAAACTCACCGGCGGACTATCTTTGCGTGGCTGGCTGCGAAAAGCGGTCGATCGGACGGTGTCTCGAAACGATACTTGGGTGGCTTGCTGCGAATGTGATAATCTTCCCAAACTCCAATTGAGACTGTGTCTCAACTGCATGTCTCTATTAAAACCTCTATGCTTGGCTCCAACAACCCATATTTAGCGCAATAAGCCGCCAGATCGAGGTAGTGGGAATTCTGCGGAAGAAAAAACGGCGGTTGTCGTCCGGCCACAGCCTCAGGATTGGGATGCCTTAATATATTTTTTCATCGCCGCAAGAGTTGTTTCACTGACGTGGTGTTCAATTCCTTCGCTGTCGATACTTGCGGTTTGCTGATCGACACCAAGGGTAAGCAAAAACTGATACACAATCTCATGACGCTTCTTCACTCGTTTGGCCAGCGACTCACCTTTCTTGGTCAACTCGATCGGCTGGTAAGGAGAAGTCGACATCAGTCCAGCGGTACACAGCCGCGTTACGATTCGCGACACAGTAACGTGGCTGACGTCGAAATGCTTGGCCAGATCCTGAACACGGCAAGTCTCTTTAGCGACAATCGTGTCGAACACTGCCTCAACATAGTCTTCCGCCGTTTCGTTCGCGTGGTGGGCGCGAGTTCGACTGTGAGGATTGGCTTTGTTCTTTTCAGCGGTCATTGTGCAGGGGGAACTAAGGTGAAAATTACCGTGGTAGGCTTATCAAGTTTATAGAGTATTCCACGATAACTGGACCCTGCCTCAATGGTTAAATCAATGAAATCCGATTTGAATTCCCGCTACACTATCGCCCTCGACAGTCTCATCAATGATCGATAAACGTCTATACCGACTGACAAACTTCTACTGAACCAATCGTGCTGCGGTGCGCAGCAAATCATCATCAGCCTGACGAGAATAGTCGATGATCTGTTGGCCGATGATGGCGAGTCGTTGCTGCAGCGGCAGAGGCTTGGAAAGATCCAGCGGCAGATCTTCTAATGGATCTGCCCCGGATCGCTGCACAAAGTAACCGACGCTCATGCGCGGCGGGCCGTGAGAAGACTGTTTGGTACCCCAGTGGGCAAGCTGAGTCGTCCAGCAAAACACCGACCCGCGTTTGCCTTGGAGGCAGCGAACGTCCTGCATGTTCTCGACTCGAATTTCCGGAGTCGAGTCTTCGTAGTCGGGATCAAGCGATGCCGGAAGCACACAAATCGACGAGCTCAAATGGTTCAGGTCCGTCAGCGGTATCCAGATTGTCAAATAGTCCAGATGATCATCGTCTTCGATCAATACGTCACGAACCTGATCACGGTGCGGCGTGAATGCGGTTTGATTGTCGTCACTAACAAGCCAGCTCCAGACCGCCGGAAGAATTTCGTAGTCGCCAATCAACTCACTCAAAAGCGGGTCAAGTTGCAACAGCAATTCCCAGAACTCGTCGTAGACGAACGCAAATACACAAGGAATGTTGTTGGTTTGGAGATGGGAAAAGCAATCAGCCAAGCGGTCGATCAAGCCAGGGTCGAACCACGAGTCGTAGGCAAAGTAGCCGTCTTCATTGATGACCTCTTTGCAGATGGACCAGTCATCGGAGCGTAGTTGTAAGTCTTTACCAAAACTCGAAATCGAAGTCAGCGATTGAGTTTGGTTGATTGAAAGATCTGGGCAGAGACTGCGCCAGTACTCGATGTCTTTCAGTTGGCCCAGGTCAGCTCCAGTTGTCATCCTCAAATTCCAGTTTGGATTCGTAGAGTAGTACGGTTGTCCCAGCCGTGATCAAGCGGAAACAAACAGCTGGGACAGCCGTGCCACTATCAATCATTGAATCGCTACGGCAAGATCAGGCCCAGCGTCGCGATCGTTTGAAAGACTCGTCCCTTGCGATTCGGATCGGGCCGATAGATGCGAAACGCTGCTGCGTCGCCGGGACGGTCTTCTCCGTAAGTATAGATTCTTTCTTCAGGATGATGCTCGCCCAGGAGATAAGGAATGCGTGGAATCGTGCTGAAGAAGGAAACAGCCGAAGCCACATTTTGAAACGGTCGCTGATTGCCGTTTAGCTCCAAGTTCTGATCTTCAAAGTAAGTCGGCCGATGGTAGACGTTGTGAGCCTTCCAAGTCTTGAACTTTGCGGCTGCCGGCATTGTTGATATTTCCGCGTAGGTTGAATTGGGGGCGACGTACCGCTGGCGGAAATTGATGCTCTGGTCATCGCTCAACAGGCCGCTTGGGTCGTACTGTGAAGTGCTGGCCAGCGGCGCAAACGAAATCGGAGCCCTAACGTCGGCGACGGTTGGAAGCTGGTAACCGTCGTTGAAGTTCCGCTGGATCGAATTTGATTGGTTCGGATCAGTCGGTGCCTGCTCGTTCTGGGATGATTCGTCAGAGCCAGCGCCGCTAAGTTCGAACGTGGGAGCTTCAACAGGATCGTCGCTGTCAAGTTTCTCAGTTGGGTTGGCTTTTTCTCGATCGCCGAGCTGGAGCATTTCAATCGCGTCGTCTTTGGATGACGATGGAGAATCGAGGGCACCCGTTCGGTCATCTGTTGGTGGCTTGTCAGTTTCCGGGACAAAGTCGCTTTCCTGGCTTGGCAAAAGGACGCTGGCTTGGATTGTGTTGCTGTCGGCAAATGGGTCGTTCAAGCTATCTGACAAGATTGTGGGCACACCATCGGAGAAATTCAGTCTCACCGAGTCAGTTTGTGCGGAGATCGCTCCCGGGGTAACCAGGCCGCTTAGAAAAAGTAAACCCGCTAGGCGACGAATAATCGCCCGTAAGTTCCCCCAGCGTTGGCGTGCTGAGTTGCAACTTGTAGATTCAAATTCGCCCGTTCGCATCCATGCCTCCGCCAGCGGAAAACCTTTACAGCACGTCGTTATAACTCATCGACGTGCTGTTTTTGGTACAGCCAGTGGCGACTTCTCAGCCGGAGCGACTGTTAGAACCCGCAGAGTTTAACAGATTGAAAGAATTTTGTGTTTTGGCATTTATCAACCGTGGTTAGCGCCAAAATGACAAAACGGCTCATAAAGCCACAGTCTCAACGAGTCTACTGATCGCCGAACGAGTGACTTATGGTTTCATCTTTGAAGTTAAGTTCGACAGAAGATCGAGTTGCAGGTGAATCCTTTGAGTCAACGGGCGGCGGGAGCGGCTTAAGAGTCCTTAGCCTCGCGGGTAGCTTGACTGGTATGAGGTCGCCGGGCGTGGCAGAGGGGTGCTTTTGGGGCGCGGGCGTTGGTGAAGCGCTGAATGCGCTGACTGGGGAGGCGTTAGTTTGGAAAACACTTGGTTGAACGACGGGGGCCAAGCGATCGGTCAATTGAATCTGGATTGCTTCGTTGGTTGGCTCGGGTTGATCAGGCTTGGTCAAAGAAGCGGTTTTGGATTCTTGGAAATTGACTTGTCTTCCTAAAGCTTTTTGTTGTTTGGAACCGTTGGTTGCTGAATCAAATGGATCCAATAGCGGCGTCATAGGTACATCTGATTCGATCGGCTGAATTGGGAATGCGGATGGAGATTGCCAGTGGGATGGAGCCTCGGGAAGGTTTGGGTTTGGGGCCGGTGCTGCTGGTGGCGAGAGCAAGGCTTCATCGACTGGAGGTGTTGGAAGAAGCACTGATGCTGGCGAACCCAAATTTGGATCTGCGAGATTGGTCCACTGTTGATCGGCAGTTGAATGATCAGGAACGACGGTTTGAAAGGGTATCTGCTCGAATTGAGTTTGATCAAATGAGATAGGGTTTGGAGCATCCACCGCAGTCCCAGCAGCGGATGTCATTTGGTTGTTGATTGCCGCTGGACCGTAGGTTGTGTTGAGTCCCGGAATCCAATAGCTGATCGAACGCGATGGTGACTGTCTTCGTCTCAAGTGCTGTTGCTCGGCAAGCTGGTCGGCTTGGGATTCAGACAAGGCGACGTTGTGGTAAGCGAACAAGGTCCCTTCCTCGAAATGGATCGCTTTGATCGCCAACATGTATTCGACTTGAGTCTGGAAATACTGAAGTTTCGCTTCGATCACCCGGCGCTGAGCCTCGAGGACTAGGTCGATCGTTGTGTCTTGCTCACGCCAAATGTTCTGGATCGCTTCGAACTGCTCGTTGGCAGCGGCCAGGCGATTGAGGTTTGCTGTTCGCACTCGATTTGCTCTGGCCAACTCGCCCATCGCATTGCTCAGCCCGTAAACGACTTGCCGTTCCTGCTCCCGGAGGATGGCGAGGTCGCGGGCAAGGTTTAGCTGGGCGTGGCGCTGGGCCGCGTGTTGATTGCGGAATCCGATCGGAACGCTTACATCGACACCTACTTCCCACTCTTGCAAATCGTTGTTGAGCAACGTCCCAAAAGCACTTGAATCAATCTGTTGTTCAAACGTTCCGCCTTGTTGCAGCTCGTTGCCGTCACCAAAGAGATTGTGACCGAAGCCTCTCAAGCGATACTTGGCCAGAAGGTCAACGCGCGGCAGCAAGTGATTCTTGCTGGCCAGTAGCTCCAACTCACGAGCTTTTATCTTCCAGCGTTGGCGGCGAAGCTCAGGTCGGCGAGCGATTGCGCTGTTCTTTGATTGTTGCCAATCGAAAACCGAAGCCGCATCGACCGGCATCTCCGATGGGACCAGTAATTGGTTTTCATTGAGGGCCATGCCGGTGATCAATCGCAAACGTCGCTCGCTGGTTCTGACGCCACCTGCACGACTAAAGGTTCCGCTGGAGCTACCGTTGTTGGTTCGGGTGCCATCGTTAAGCCGACCGTGAATCGCGTCTTCGACCTCGGCGGCGAAGCGGTAGTACTGCTCTTTGGCTTGCCCGATGATGGCCGCACTTTTTTCACCCTTGTTGGCTTCGACGTTGCGCCAGATGTCGTAGGCACCATTTCTTGCTTCAATTTTTGCCTCAAGATCTCGAAACGCGAAGTACAAATCCCAATAGGCGTTCTCCACATCGCTGATCAGATCCCGAACTCTCGTTTCAAAGTCGGCCAAGGCAATGTCAGTGTTGGCTCTGGCGATCAAAATTCCGTTATAAACTCCGGGAGCGTTGTTGGGACCGGCGATTCGGTTGAATGACGTACCAGCGCCTTGAAACAGCGGCTGACGAACTTCGGCTTCGAGAAAAGTATCGTATGCAAAGCTCGTGGAGTTAGTGCCATTGAAACGATTTGACGGTGAGTTGTTGAGCTCGTAGTTGACCACATGATTGAACTGATACATCGCTCCAGTGGCGGCTAGTTTCGAAACGCCTGATCGGTACTCTGCTAGGTCTTGCTGGAACGCGCCTTCGTCTCCGATGAACTGGTTGTTGAACAAGCCATCGTTTTTTTGGAAAAGAAGTTGGCCTCGGTAAACGGCGTCAAAGGCGCTCAACGCCGCTTGCTCTCCAAGCCGCGGATCGGCGTACGCCAGAGCCGGATCGTTGTCCGTGGCCGCTGCATCGGGGGCCCGTAGAATCAAGCCGCCCAGATCACGAACCACGGGAGAGTTTTGCAACGCCATGGCGATGCACTCATCGAGCGACAATCGGCGGTAGTTTCCGGGGTGGGAAAAATTAAAATCCTCAAGCGGACCGTGGTCGAACGTTTCAAACGAATCAACCGGACGTATCATCGGTTCAGACGGCTTGAGGTGCGGTGCGGTAGAAAAGGATGAATTAAGATCCGAATCAAGCAAGGTTTGGTTGAAGCTTATGCGCGCAGGATCATTTCCGCTAAACTTGCAGCCGGCGATAGCCAGTGCGAGAGCCAAAATGATTACGTGACGAAGCATTAACAACGAATCGCTAAAGAAAGTAGTCGTTCAATAATGGGTAGTGAGCGCGCATTTCCCGGCGCGGTTGTTAATATTTATCGGTTAGAGAGACTATTCACGTTGAACTGATCAGCCAAAAACCGTTGAATTGAAGGACATAGCTTCCAAACCTAAAACGAAATTGCCCAAGTTGCCTTTAAGCCCTAAAAACAGCCCGAATGTCGACCCAAACGAGCGAGAGCTAGCGGTTTATGACTCGCTGATCGAAGGGCTAGCCGAGCGTGCTGTCAGAACTGGGGCTTCCGCCGGTTCATTCTTCACCAAATCCAGCGAAGTCATCGATGCAATTTTCGCTCCCAATTGGTCCGCCGTTTTGGCTCGTGGCCCCAGCGATTCCCCGATCGTCGTACACGCAACCGGCAACGCCAAGGACAATCTTGGCGATCTGTTTTCAAGCTCCAAGGGCTCAGGTTGTCGCGTCGAAGACTTGCTCAATCGTCGCCAGCAGTTGCAAAGTTCTGGCTTGGTCGTCAGTCCAATTTCACACAGCGGTCGCGCGCCCGACGAATCCTCAAACGATGGCCACTCTCGTGCGTGGGGTTGCCTGATAGTTGATCTCGGTTCAACTCAACCAGATTTAGTGCAATTAAATGTTGTATCCGCGATTGCGGAAACTGCCGGGGAGTTCGTTCGAAATCAAGATCTCAATCGTGCGGAAGTTGTGGCTCAGTTTGACTCAGATGTATTGAAGTTCTCGCTCAATGCGCATTGCAGCCTTGAGCCGCGTGTCGTTGGGCACCACTTGGCCAACGACGCCAGAATGTTGCTCGATTGCGAACGGGTTTCGGTGTTCATGATCAACGGCACAGCCCCTCGTTTGCTGGCGATCTCGTCGGTGGCTTCGGTCGAGGGTCGATCGCAACTGGTGAAGCGTATGAATTCCATGGTGCGCCGATCGACTGTGCTGAACGAGCCGATTATTTCTGACCAAACGTCGGCCGACAAACGTTTGGAACAGCTTGTTGAATCACATCGCAGTTCAACTGGGCTTCCGTTTGTGTTTGGTGTTCCAGTCTATCCGCGACCCGATCAAGCCGAATCGCCCAGTGGGTCGCCGATCGGTTTTCTGTTGGCCGAATCGACACAGGATATTGACCGCGTCCAGTTTGCTCGAGGGCTTAGTCATGTCGGGCCGCATGCTGCGGTGAGTCTTTCCAACGTCAACACCTACTCAAGAATTCCGTTCAGGCGGTCGTTGGGTTGGCTTGGGCGCGCGTTCAGCTCTGCCAATATCAGTCGATTGGGTGTTGCGGCGGTGTTGGCTGGGGTGGCGATTGCGGCAAGCCTGTTGATCAAGGCGGATTTCAAAGTCCGAATACCTGGGGAGCTTCGACCTGCGGTTGAGCGGAACGTGTTCGCTTCTCAGACCGGTGTCATCGAAGAAGTCTTCGTTGACCATGGCGACGAAGTCAAAACGAATCAATCGTTGATGCGGATTCGGTCTTCCAAACTGGAGGTTGATCTTGAAAAGGCGTCCAGTGACGTTCTCAAACTGCAAGAGCTCAAAGAAGCCAAGCAGATTGCTCTCAATCGTGTTTCCGATGTGGGGTCTGATCAGAATCTTGCGGCGCAGCTGGCGAGTGAAATTTCAGACCTCGAGTTTCAGATAGCGACGTCTGGGGAAAAAGCAAAATTTCTCAAGCAGCAAATTTCCGAGCTGTTGATCGTCAGTCCGATCGACGGACAAGTTACGACTTGGCAAGCGAAAGACAGTTTGACGACTCGGCCTGTTGAGTGGGGCGATCCGATCATCAACGTGGCTGAGCTGGACGGCGACTGGAATTTGATATTTCGAGTTCCTGAACGTCGAATTGGTTACGTTATCGCTCGAAAGGAAGAGCTGGAATCTGGCGAGCCGTTAGAGTTGGAGTTTTTCCTTGAATCCGATCCGACAAAAAGATATCGGGTCGAAGTCATGAAGATTGATCGTTCAGCGGTGGCTGATCCGGAACTCGGGCCGGTAACCATTTTGGAGTGCCGCGCGCCAGACGAGATGGTCAACAAGCGTCAGGGCGCGACAATTTCAGGTGATGTTGACTGCGGCCGCAAGTCGATCTGGTATGTCTGGACTCGCGAAATGTTCGACTCAGTTCGGCGACATTTCGTTTGGTGAATTCCTCAGCGCGGGCGCTTGGATTTCCAAATCAAGTAGCTGTTCTCACCGGAGCTAACGTCTGCCGAAGCTATCTTTGATTCGCCGGACTCGTCCGACAAGAATTTCACGAAACTGATCGCCGATTGATGCTTGTTCTGCAAGTTGTAAAGCTCTCGCTCTTCGTTCTGCTCCACAGGCTCGGCCAATTCTGCGACTTGGGAGACTTCCGAATTCCAAATCGTCAACCTGCCTTCCCGCGATCCGGTAACCACTCGTTTTCCATCAGCTGAAACGTCAGCCGCCACGATTTCCTGACCGTCGATATGTCCCAAGCCAACACGTTGCCATTGCTCCAGGTTTCGATGAAGTACAAATGCCATGCCTGTACCAGGAGCCAAGGCCAAGAGGGAATTCCCGCTGTCGGAAAAGTTCACCAGTTCAATCGCAGAGTCGTCTATCGCTAGTTCATGTTGCAACTCTGTTCCACCTCCGAGGCCGATATTCCAGATCTCTAGGCCGCCGTTTTCAAAACCGATTGCGATTTGACGGGAGTCGATGCTCAAATCTACAGCAACAACGTTTGACTCACTCGACGCAATGATCGAATAAAGCTCCTGACCTGTCTGAGGATCAATTGCGATGACCCGATTGGACTGATGAGGCACAACGATCAACGTTTTCTCGTCGTCCGACAAGGCACAGCTTCGAAAGAAGCCATTCAAAACTCCGTCGGGTTGGACAGACGTAGCGCCAAGCTTCCAAAACCTGACGGTGCCACTATCGAGACTGATGGCCCGATCACCGACGGTCGCGTGAAAGTCAATCTTTGGTTTGGCGATAACTCTCAGTGGCCCGACGGTCATGTCTGGCTCAATCGAAACCGTGTTCCAATCTCGTCTGGAGGAGTTGTTGCGATTCTTGTTGGACATCTGCAAAGTGATTTTGCCATTGGTTTGGTAGGCCTTTTCGACAACACGAAATCGGCCATCAAAATGGTTCTGAAGCGCCCGTTCGATATCAATTGGTTCCAGTCTTCGTGTAGTCGCGCTCCATTTTTTGACCAGCGAGCTCTTACGCGGATCGCTGCGAAGAAGCTCAATCCCGTTTGCCAGATCTGACTGGGCTTTATCAGTACTGGCTTTGCCGACGACGATTACATCGCCAGAACCAGAGCCGCTGAAACTGGCAAACCGTGCCGATTCAAATGTCGCAATAGTTGTTTGCGAATCCAAGTCTAGAAGTTGGATTCCCGAATTCCGGTTCGATTTTGAAATGGAACGGGCCAGAACCAGCGTCCGACCACCGACTTCGATTGCGCCGAAAAGATTGGGTTCGTTCTTGTTGTACGCGACTTCTTTCGTATTGAACCGCTCAGAACCGCCGTTGAGGTCGAAACGGTCGATCCTGTCTTTCCAACTGACAAGAAACCGCGATGATTCGTTAATAAACTCGATGGAGCTGACAGGACCGCGCGCCATCTCGGGGCCAGGTTTTGTCAGTTGTTGCCGCTCTCCAGTCTCGGTCGACCAGGCGAATAAACCGACTTTTCCGCCAATCACAAAGCGACCGTCAGGTGAAAGCTTAAGTGCCAACAGTACTTTCTCCGATCCTGTTCCGAAAACGTTTTGGGCACCGTAATCGATGGTGCGCAGTTTGGAATCGTTTCGCAGATCCCAAAGATGAAATTCTGGCTTGGTGTCGCTGGTGACCAGCAGTGCGATGCGTCCATCGGTGGAGACTTCGAACTTGATGATTTCGTTCTTGAACTCAGAAGCAATTCTGGTCAACACGCTTTCCAGTTCGCCGGTTGAGCGGTTGAACTTGTAAACGAAATCTCCGCGGGATTGAGCGAAAAGAAATTTCGATGAGAGGACATGATTCTTCCAAGCCGAGACATCCCACTGAATGGTTTGACTGTTCCTTGCATCAGCGTTTCGTGTCACCGAGGCTTGGCCCAGATCATTCCCCAACGCAATTTGCTGCGTCAATCGTGAAAATCCTAGCGTTGATGGTGACGGTTGGTCGTTGGCGGCGACTCGGCCCATCTGAATTTGGTCGACTTCAGTTTCAAATTTTGAAAGGTCGGTTTTGAGGACTTCCGGTTTGTCGCCGCTGGCTACTGAGATCCAAATGTTTTCTTTGTATTGGCCACCGGGCACCAGAGCCGTAAAGTTGACATCGTGTGCGTGTCCGCCGTAGCTGGTAGGTGTTTTGGTTTTCCAATCCCAAATGGTGATTTGTCGATCCTGCCCGCTGGTTACCAATTGATCGTCATAACGACCGATCGAGAGTGCTTTTTGTTCAAGCGGCGCGACGGTTCGAACTGACGCTGAACTGACTGGCCCACTGCTGATAAACTCGGGAGATGTTGCTCGGCCCGAACCGTCAACCAACCAGGATACCAGTGAATAGGTTCCCGATTCTTTATCCCGTTGACACCCTACGACGCTAGTCGCGGCAGGATTCTCAAAAGTCGCAACGTTGATTCCGGAAGACGGCGAACTGGCGGACCAGCGATAGGCACGACTGGTCTGCTGGAAAATGTGAACGACTTGGTCTCGAGCCAAGCCAGTCGGATTGGTTGTCAGAATACGTCGGCCATTGGGTGAGAATGTTGCACTGGAGAATTTTGGCAATTCGCCGTTGGCTCGGATCAGTTCAACATTTACTGGTGACCAATTCCGATCCCAGACCATCAGTTCTTTTTCCATCACCGAGCCGCTGCTTTTTCGAAGTTTGGATGGCACTCCGACGGCAAGGAATCGTTCCGAGTCGCGGCTGAATTCCAGTTTCGAAATTGTGCGGCTTTGCGCTCGAAGCGTTTCTTCCTGGACGGGCGAATTTGGATCAGAGATGTTGACAATCCAGATCGTCCCCGGCTTTAGCATCGAGTCAGCGGGCTTGGCGACCGCGATACGATTTCCGTCAGAGGACAAAGCCACAGCCGTTGCGCCCTGGATGGGAATCCAAAGCAGTGGTTTGCCAAACTGCTGCGTATCGCGGATCTCGATCTGCTGATCGAAGACCATTGCAAACCGGGAACCGTCTGAGGACGCCGCAAACGATTCCATCTTTGATTCGGGGTAGATCGCTTCGATTTCGCGGTGAGCCAGCAAATTGAGCCTCGCGACTTCCCAGCTCTTGTTGTCTGCAAATCCGTCAAGCAATCGCCGCGTCTCACGGTAGTCGCCCGCCTGAAGTTTTTGCACCACGTTAGTGATGCCGCTTTTATAGCGAAGCAATTTGGACGACTCGTTCAGGTCGGAGACCTGTTGGTTGAGCATTTCTTTCTGCTGAACAAGGGTTGCCGTTTCAGCGTTAAACTTGGCTTGTTCTTCGTCAAGCCGCTTTGCCAGTTGGGCTTTGGCTTGGTTGAGCTGGTCTCCCAGTTTTATTTTTTCGTTGGCAAGTTGACGTTCATTTTTCTTTTGCTCAGCCTCAAGTTCGACCACGTACTCTTTTTGTTTTTCGGCTAATTTTTGATCGAGTTGCACCTGATACTCTGCTTCGGCTTTCTTGAGTCGCTGGGGGAACTCTTGGATCTCTTTGCGCAACGGGAACAGCTCTTGTTCGGCTTGCTGGCGTTTTTGCTCGGCAAGAAGCGTAGACTGTTCCGCCTTGCGTGTTTCTTCTACAGCCTGGAGAGTAGCTTTTTCGGCTTCCCTTTTATCTAGCAGTGCAACGTCACGCAGTTTAAGCGTCTTGAAGTTCTCGTTGATCATGAATGCGTTGAGGCCAAGGCCAACGATGATCGACGACGCCAGGCCCAGAGCCAGATATCGTACGAGTTTCTTCCGCCGGTCACGTTTGATTTTTCCTTCGACGAGTTTCTGCTTAAGCGTCTTTTCTTTTGGGGTCTCGGGCTGATCGAGCATGCCGATTCCGAGATCAAAGTTCTGATCTTTGAGCGCCAGTTCGGCGCAGCTGAATCTCGCGTCGCGAAGACCTTGTTGCGAGAGCGCGTTGCCGTCCCATTTTTCCAATGATTCTTCGAAACCGAATCGAGCTCGTTGAAACTCGTCGTAATCGGAATTGTTTTTGGCCGTAGCAAGTACATCGTAAGCACGATGGCGAAGTTCGATACTTGAAAGCCGATTCTCGTAGACTTTGATTGCGTTGGAGAGATCCTCGACCGTCTCAATCGGTTTGCGGTCGCCAAGCCGCAATGCAGCCAGCGCGATTTGCATCAATTCGTCGTTAGCAAATCGCTGGTAATCGGCGACGTCATTTTTGGCGGCTCGGCGAATGGTTTGATAAGCCGATTCGTCTTCTCCGCCATGCGGAGGGATCTTGGCCACGATTTCGAATAGAAGCGCGCCTAGCAGATAAACGTCAGAGCGAAATCCAACAAGTTCCTGGGCCTCGGAGTGCGGTTTGTGCTCGAGGTGAAGGTCGACCCAATACCTAGCCATTTCTGGAGAAATATAAGCCGGCGTGCCACCGGGACGCATCGTTTCAGGCATGGATAGATCGACGGCTTGGCCCCAATCGACGACCAGTACTTCGCCGAACTCGCCCACCATCACGTTGTCTGGCTTCAGATCGCAGTGCAGGATATTTCGATCATGCGCAAACGCAATCGCATTGACCACGCTTTTGAAAATCTTCAGGTTTTCCCGTCGTGACTCGGTGCGGATCGTTTCCAACCATGACTTTCCACGAATCTCCTTCATTACATAGAACGGATTGGCGCGGCCTTCGGCGTTGACGGTCAAACCGATATCGTGAACGGGAACGATGTTGGGATGTTCCAAGCGGCCTGTGAATTGAGCTTCTCGAAGAAACTCGTTCTTCATCTTCAAAAGCCGTTCATCGGGAACGTCTTCTGGGTTGAGAACTTTGACCGCGACGCTTCGGTCTAGCGGAACCTGTAATGCTCGGAACACGACGCCGAAGGCTCCGGCCCCAAGCCGTTTTTCGACTTTGTAGTCTTGGATTTCGCTTGGGGTCTGCTCCCTTGAAACGGTTCGCGGCGGGATGACCGTCTTCAAACCCTTGGAATAGATTTCAGCCGCTTCCTTGGCGGCGGCCGGGTTGATGATTGTCTGTGGCGTTTGAGTTTGCTGCGGCGCAACCAGCGTCGAAAGTGGATCGAGTTGTTCTTCTGGTTGGCCGGGTCTGGCAGTTAGTGCCGCACTACCCAGAGTCTTGTCGATTTTTTTGTCTGAACCAAACTGCGGATCCAGCAGCGTCGAAGCTTGGGAAGCGGCAAGTTTTTCAGAGTCGTTATCTTTGACGTCCTCAAGAATTTCAAACTCAATATCGAGATCTGGATCAAAGTCGGGGTCGAGATCATCAAGATCAAATTCAACTTCGGGTTCGGGCTCAGGGTTGGGGACGATCGTCGACTGTTTTGCCAATCGCAATACCTCGGCAACTTGCGCTTGAACATCGGCAAGACATACCGGACACTCAATTAGTCCGGAGACTAACTCGATGTTCGCGCGGCAGTTTTTGCAATCGAAAGTTCTCATCAAGCTTCGTGGTGCTGGTTTTGAAATGTGTTTAAGGATCTGAGCTGAGCCGTTTTGCAACCGACGGTCCAACTATGAAGCCTCGGTTCGTGTGGCTCTTCCCGCATCGAGTAGTTTTCTGATTCTTCGCTTCAGGCGACTGCTGCGCGAGAAGATGTTGGTTGGATTTGGGTTTTCGCTGGAATCTTCAATCGGAAGCTTAGGCGACTCGGAGGTTTGATAGTTTTCAGTTGACGACCTGGCAGAAGACTCAGCAGCAGACTCAGCAGAAGACTCAGGGCATTGAATTTTACGGCCATTCAATTTTTTAAGCAAAAGGCTCGCCATTAAAAGGCTTCCTGGCGAGATCGAACTGTTGGTTTCTAGCCCTTCTTGCGTTTGGGGTGGGCCAAATTCGTTTTGAGGATTTCCGGTTTCAGGTTCATTGATTTCGGCTGGCCTGGCGTCGAAGGGGTTGGACAGTGTTTCAATTTGCTGCGATTCGAACTCCTGCATGTCTTGATTAGCATCTGGTTCAGAGTTGTCGCCCTGCAAGTCGGAGTTGGTATCGTCAGAGCTCTCGTTATCAAGCGATTCTGTTTCTTGCGGTTCGCCAGTCTTGAAATGATAGAAGAATAATTCGTCGTCGCGGTTTCGATAGTCTTTGAAGACCTTGTACCAGTATCCGCCTTCTGATTTTTCATCCGTCTCGATCACCTCGATGATTTTTTCGACTTCGTTTTCTCCGATCTCATCATCGAGTTCGTTCAATTCGGCGTCCTCGGTTTTTCCAAACACTTTCGTTGGATCCTTGAGTCTGACTTCGCCGTCGATCTCTTCAAGCTCCGAAATCGGAATTTGAACCTGAACCCATTTTAGATCTCCAGACTCAAACGGCTGCACGTCTCGCGTGAAAGTGAATCCGGACGAACTGTCGGGATTGCTGGAGCTTAACGGGACTTCGACCGATGGCCTGATTGGGATTTCGTTGATCTGGTTAATGGTAGGCAAGTCGGGCGCGAATCCCTTTGGCGAATCTAGTTCAGCTCTGAGAACTTGAGATGTCTCGTTAAGCGAATTTGTTACTGACGCCAATGTGCCAGTGAACAGATTGATGTCCTGGTCGTTACGAACCGTGACCTCAGAAAACACGTTGGGTTGATCCTGATGAAGGATGATCGCGTCTTTGGAGTAACGTTGAACCTTACTGAACGTTTCCTGACCGCCTTCGTTACCACCGATTTGAAGAAACGTGTTGGGGTTGTTCTGGTAGATCGTGTCTTCGAAGGCTTCCGAGGCAACTAGTGGATCGGAAACGAATGTGTTGATCGTTTCGACCGGCTGGCCAGGCTGGTTCTCGCTATCCCAAACAATTCCAACTCGGTAGCCGGTCTCTCCGGTGTGCCCGTATTCAGCAACGATATCCTGATCGGCTGTTCCGTCGGTATTGAGCAATAGAATTGTCGTCGTTCCCGAAAGCGGGTCGCCGTTGGCGTCGAAAAAGTTTGCGATCGTTTGGTTCGCATTAACCAGTCCAGTATTAGTCGGTCCATTGACTTCGATTGTCCCACCGACAAACTGAACTCCGGGAGTGGCGGCCGAACCGGACTCCGAATACACGGTGGCTTGCGGATCGTCAGTGCTGGAGTTAGCCGAGATGCTGTCAATCAAATTGACGTCTTGAACTGCGCTGGCGAAAACGCTTCCATCGGTCGCGGTCAAACCTGAAACAGTGTTTGTACCGAGGTGTGAGCTGACCGTAGTTGAGTTTAGAGTACCTTGATGCTTTAGCGCGATAGACTGATCGAGCTGAGCGTTGACTTCGCTGTTTTCAACGCTTGCAAGTGTTCCCAGCTCCTGAATCAGATTGGCATCGGTCAGTGGACCAGCAACACCAGCCGAAACCGCGACGGCTTGATTGCTGAACGAAACGTTGGCCAGATGAACGTGACCGGCGGCTTCGATTCCGATGTTTGCGGCATCTAGCGCCCCAAGCGACTGATTGACCGAGCCGGTCGAAGTAACGAACAAAGTTTGATCAACAGTAGTCCCGCGTGAACCGGGTGTGCCGATCGCGGACGCAGATTGATCCGGTACCGATCCATCGATTATCAAATCAGAGTCTGTTTCAATATGAACATTGTTTGTGGCAAATCCGGCTGTCGCAATGTCGATCGTATCGTTGGCTTGGTTGCCAAGCACAATTTCGTCGGGTGTTGAAAACTGAGCGTGCCCTGTAACACTGAGCGCGGCGCCGGATTGGTTGGTGATTTGATCAGCCGAAACAAGATAGAGATCATCGAAGCTGCTGCTGCCAGCGAGCAACGTTGAATCGTCTTCTACAACCGTCGCGGTTGTTGCATTGACCGTTACGCTTCCCAGTTCTACCGTTGCAGCTGCTGGAGCGATGGTTCCTGCGGTTTGCGAATCCAAGCCGATGTTGATCGTGGCGGCGGCGAAGCTTGCGTTCCCCGCGATTTGGAGAATGTCGCCCGAACTGTCGGCAAGCTCGATTGACGCTCCAGCGCTGAAGCTGGCGTTGGAGCCGGAAACAAGCTGGCTGTTCGAGTCGTCTGTGATTGTGCCAAAGGCCGATAGCAACAGCTCGTCCGTCGAATTGATATTCGAAACGTTGATCGAGCCGAGGGTCGATACAAGTTCAACATTGTCGATGTTGTCTTCTGCCGTTTCTGTTTCACCTGAATTGACGTTGGTGGCTTGAATGTCACCAACGGCATTGACCACGATCGCGCCGTCAACTGTTTGAATCGAATCGAGATCAATGGCAGTTGCTTCATCAATTCGAATGTTACCAGTGCCTAAATTGGAACCGACCACTGCATCAACGTTCGTCCTCAACGGCGCTAAATCGCCGATTCCGTCGTGTGAAACTAATGTCAGTGCAGTCGTTGAAATTGTCGTGTTGCCCGCTGCCGTGTTGGAGATTGAGCCTCGGTCGGAGTCGATTGCGCCTTCGTTGTCAGCGATCAAGACAGCAGAGTGATTGCCTCCAGTTGTGACAATCGCTCCGGTGTCAAAGACGATATCATCTGCCGCGATCAGAGACAGTTGGCTAGAGGTTGCGGAGTTCAAAGTAACCACCGCTCCGCTGTCGATGACAATGTCATCGTTGATCGAACTTGAGTTGTTGGAAGTGAAGCTAGAGTCGTCACCAAGGTTGATGTCCTGACTGATCGTCAGTTGCCCGTTGGAAGTGACTGTCGCTCCGCCATCGGCCCGTGAAACTCGATCGACCGTGATCCCGTTATCGGAGTCAGAAACAAAAGCCAATCCGTCGGTGTCAAATTCCAGCAGCTGCGACTCGATATCGATATCGCCGTTTCCAGCTGCCCCGATGTCACCAGTGGCGATCAGTTTGGCGCGTCCGTTGGGCGTGGTGATATTGTCTGACTCGGCGGCAGTACTATCAATAATTTGGCCACCGGTTTCGATTGAAACGGCATCACCATTTCCAAGCGAGTTGATCTCGCCCACCAAGACGTTGCCTTGCGCGGTTAAGTTGGCGACGCCAAAACCGACGTCGATCGTCGATCCATCAGCCATTGAGATGACATCACCACTGTCACCTTGTGTTGGGCTTTGGCCTGAATCAATTAACACGTCGCCCATGCCGCCTGACATAATCTGGCTCGTCGAAGCCAACCGGACTGAATCTCCGGCTTGGATGATGATGGAGCCTGATTGAGTTTCAACTCGGTCGCCAATGGTAATGTCATTGTTCTGTCCGGTTGCGATCAAGCGGACTTCGTTGTCCAGGTTGTCGATTAAATTGTCAATGCTTCCGGCTGTGGTTATGGAACCCTGAGTCGTAATTGTCAAATTCGCCAGTGGGTCGATCGCGTCGAGCGGATTGGAATCGACAACTGAAATGTTGGCCGCAGTGATGTCACCGATTGAGTTAAGTGAGAGACTGCTGTCTTGATTGGTAAAGTTTGAAATGTCGAGTTGTTGAAACGTAACCGGATTGCCCGCTTGTTGGAATTCGACTTCACCTCCTCCAGACGCCGTTCCATCAATTGAGATTTGAGCGTTGGCCGCGCCGCCGAAAAGCGCCGTGGCGACCTCGAGTCGATTGTTTACACCGCCGTTGACGCTTTCGAGATCGATCAACGGATTGGCTGTGCTGCCAGTCCAGCCTCCCGAGCTGACCTCGAAAAGATAGCTGTCCTGAACAACGCCGTTGATCAGGGCATCGGTTTGCACAAACAGCAAGTCCTGCCCCGGATCAAAGCTATCGAGTACGATTCCACCAGCGGCGCCGATGAAACTAGCGCTGAGGACTTGCCGCTGTTCAAGCCGTCGGTAACCGATTTGGGCGGTTATCGTATGCGACGATTTCGCATTCTCGGCTGAATTGTCGCAGTTCGATTGGGGCATAGAGTTTCGGCTTCGCATTGGTTCAAACAGATTCATCCCAGTCCAAGTTGTTCTGCGAAGTTGATGTGATAGCAAGACGGCCCAGTGCGGCAAAGATATTGCTCGCTATTTTTAGATCGGAAGACCAAAAGTCTTCGTTCAACACGATCTCAAGTCGCTTCGATATTGGGGACTTATCCTTCGATCGTCGGTCAGGTTTAGCGATTGGGCAATCTGTTATGAGTTGCCTGCACACAAGCTCGCACTATCACTTTTATCGTATGGGGCAAACTGAGTTGAATCTTGGCGCAAAAAGCCTGCGATTGCCGACGTTAACGTTAGACCAGTCAGCGAGTTGAAGCCACTATGCCACACTATGAATCGAATTTTTGTCGTCCATTTTCTGCCCTGGGCATCAGTTGTTTGGTCGGCTGCTTGTTGTTGACGTCAGAGTGCAGCTTGGCTCAAACATTTAGCCAGACTGTGGCTGCATCTAGCCAAAACAGCGGAACGATTCGAATTCAATCCGCCTTGGTTTCGATTGCAGAATCGGTTGATGTGCCGGCTGAACAATCAGGAGTGTTGGTTGAACTCAATGTTGAAGCCGGTCAAACCGTTGACGCGGGGACGTTGGTTGCCAGGGTCAAAGACGATACGTTGGCGCTAAAACTCGACCACGCGCGGCTGGAACATGAGCTGGCCAAGATGGCGGCTGAGAGCCGTGTTGATCTTTTGTATTCCCAAAAATCTTACGATGTCGCAGTGTCTGATCTGCGTCGTTCGGAGTCTGCCAATACGCGAGTGCCCAACTCGGTCACGGTGTCCAAGCTTGAAAAACAAGGATTGGAAAGGGACCGAGCGGAACTGAAATTGGAACAGGCCCAGCGTGATCTCAAGATGGCGGCGTACCGAACGCGGCTTACGTCGAGCAACATTCAAATGGCTCAATCGGAGTTGGCGAAAACGAAAATGAATGCGCCGATGAGTGGGCTGGTCGTCGATGTTAAAAAACGGGTGGGTGAGTGGGTTGAGGCGAGCGAAGTCGTTTGCACGGTCGTTCGAACAGATCGGCTTTGGATTCAAGGTTTGTTACCCGCTCAACAGGCAGTCCGAATTTCGGTTGGTGATCCGGTTGAGATCCAGTTTTCACAAGACTGGGTGCAATTAAAAAAAGTGCCGGGAAAGATCGTTTACATCAGTCCCGAAGCCAACGCCGTCAACGGGATGTTGCAGGTGCGAGCTCAGTTCGCCAACGATCAGACGAAAGTGCCAACGGGTTTGAAAGCAGATATCGTTATTCACCGTTAAAGCAGGTTGGCATCGCAGGTTAACGCTGCAAGTTGCAGCGTTCGTTGAAGACAGAAGCTTCGAATCAACTCTTGTTTCGGATCAACCAAAAGTTTCTCACTATGAACATTCGGCTTCGTAAAGATCTCGACCTCACCAGGCGGCAACAGGGCTTGGAGGCAGTCTGGGTTTTGAAAGATCCGCTCGCCTTCACGCATTTTCAGTTTTCTGAGCAAGAGTATTTTCTGGCAAAATTGTTTGATGGCAATCGCACCGTCGAAGAAGTTGCTGCTGCGTGGCAGCGAAAATTCAAATCAGCCTCGCTTTCGATTGAACAAGTCAACTTGTTTGCCCAGCGCTTGATCGGAGATCAACTCGTTGTCCTGCAGAAGACCGGTTACGGTGGTTTGATGGACCGTCTGCATAGCCAAACGAAATCCGGCCCAGCCAAATGGTTAATGAACCCGTTGGCGATCCGATTTCGCGGCATTAATCCCAATCCGATTCTCCGCCAGTTTGATTGGCTGGGTCGGATTCTCTTTCACCCGATTGCTATAGTCTTGTCGATGATGATGTCAGGGTTGGTGCTGCTGTTTCTGCTGGGAAATTTCGAGCTAATCGCCGAGCGGATGCCGCGAATCGAGCAGGTGCTTTCCACGCGTGGTTTGTTGGGATTGCTGACCACGGTTGCGATCGTGAAAGTCATTCATGAGCTTGGCCACGCATTAGCCTGTCGACGATTCGGAGCTGAATGTCTTGAGATTGGAGTCATGCTGTTGGCGATGATCCCAACGCTTTATTGCAACGTTTCCGACGCTTGGGCGATCGAGCAACGGTGGAAACGGATGATGGTTTCGTTTGCCGGAATGTATGTCGAAATTTGTTTGGCGGCAGCGGCTGCCGTTGCCTGGTGTCTGACTCCGCCCGGTTTGCTAAGTGCACTTTTGTTCAACGTCGTTGTTCTGTGTTCTCTCAGCACGGTTTTGATTAACGGCAACCCCCTGCTCCGATACGACGGTTACTACTTATTGTCCGATTGGTTGGAGAAGCCCAACTTGAGCCAATCTGCATCGGCTGAGTTGAGTAAATTTACTGGGCGGGCGATCAGAGAGCCCGATAGCAGATCGGGCGATTCATCGGCGCTTAACCTGTGGTTGTTGTTTTACGCGATCGCTTCTTTTTGTTACCGTTGGTTCGTTGTTGGGATCATTATTTATGGTCTGGTATGCTTTGCCTCGATCTGGCAAGCACGCTCGCTCGGTTTGTCGGTTAGCGGCGTGTTGATGTTGGCGATGTTGTGGGTGCCCATGAAACGGTCGATGTCAAATTCGAATTCAGATTCTCCGATCAGTTTGGTGCGCGTCGGGCTAAGTTTAAGCAGTTTGGCGTTGCTGTTGGGGTTTGTAGTTCTGGTTCCGCTGCCTAAATCGGTTTCGGGAACTTTTGAGGTACGATTGAAAGAGCCAGTTCCCGTGTTCGCTCCATCGGACGGAAAACTGATTTCGATCGCCCAGCCGTATCAGAAAGTTGAGCAAGGTGACACGGTTGCGCGGCTTGAGCATCCCGAGCTGACGCAGAAAGTCGAATTGAAACGGCTGGAGTTGAGCCGGGCCGAGAATGAACTGGAGTTGTTGAGTGCTCGGGTCAATCAGGCTCCCGAGATTGCTTCCAGGATCTCGGTCGCCCGGAAGAACGTTGCCGCAGTACAGGCTTCCTTTTTGATCTACGAAGACGAGTTAAATCGCATGAAAGTTGTGGCTCCCCAGGCTGGAGTCGTGTTCCCCGCAGGAGATGGTTCCAAAAAACAGTCCAAAAACAGCGATCAAAAACAGGCTGGAGTTCTTCCCGGTGGATTGCTGGATTCGCGAAACGAGAATTGTTTCGTTCACTCAAGCGAGCACTTATTGACGATTGCCGACCCCGCTGTTCGTCAGGTTTTGATGCTGGTCGACGAGCAGAAGATGGACTACGTCGCGGTTGGGCAAACGGTGCGCCTGGTGCTGGATCGCTGCCCGAGACAGAGATTTGTCGGTCAGGTCGAAGAGGTTTTCACTGATCAATCGCATCGCCGCTCGAGTCAAGACGACGACTCAGGATTGGTAAACCGGTTCCGAGTTTCCGTTGCGATCAAGGATTTTCCCAAACAAGCGGTTGCAGGTTCGGTCGGACAAGCCAAAATCAGTGTCCCAAGTCAGTCAATCGGAAAGCGTTTGTGGCTGATGTTTGAGCGTGCCAAGAATACGAAACTGTAAAAGAATGTCGTCCGACAAGTTAGCCGATTCCAAAAAGTCTCTGCCCGTGATCGCTGATTGCAACGGCTGCGGTGTCTGCTGTTTTCACATGGGCTATCCGGCTTTTATTCTGCCTCGGGCGCCGATGACACAATCGCAAATAGATGCTGATGCGGAGCTGGTCGCAAAGATCAAAAAGGATCCGCGTTTAAACGACGATCTATTGGCCGGCAATCCGGGGGAATCTTACTGGCATGCATTGCCCGACGCGTTGCGACAACAATGGCAGGCGTACGTTGATAACTACACGCTTCCAAAATACGGCGATGATCCCGCGACGTTTGACGGGCCATGCATTTGGTTTGACATGGAATCGAGGCAATGCCAAAACCACGAACACCGTCCACGTATTTGCAGGGATTTCGAAACTGGTAGTGCAGAGTGTTTGCAGTGGAGAGATTACTATCGTGACAAGATCTCGTTGAATCCTCCGGCAGCGCATTGATCGTAAAGATCCCGAAGCGCATTTCGAATGTTGCCGTTGTGTTTTGCAAACGCGATTTCACCGGCAGATAGAAACTCAGGTTGGTCAAGCTGCAAATCAACCAGAACCTCGGTCATCAAATCAAGGCTGGTTTGGGTTTGAATCCAGGTTGGCAACTTGCATCGGTGATGTTTGGTGATGACCAAGCCGGCGGAGTTGCGAGTTCGTTTGAATAGATCGCGACGTTGAAACAGGTTCAACCGCTCAACTCCATCGACCAATAGAACGCAGTTTTCGACATGTTCAAACGCCAGCTCAAGCATCGGTTGATGGTGCTGCCGCTGTCGAGGGAGAAAGACGAAGTGGCTGGGGATGTAGTGTTGTTGAAGTTGACGGTTAAGCTCGCGCAGCAAGGTTGATTTCCCCGACCCCTGTTGGCCGACGATCGCGGCGCGAAAGTTCAACTGGCGCAGGCGGCCAAGGTGAAATTCCCAATCGTGATCGGCGAATCGGAACTGGATACTCGAAGTTCGATTCACAGCCAGAGGGTTCTCGCGCGCCGGGAGGAACTTGGGTGTTTGGGGCTCTGAAAAGTTCATCGGTTGGAAAACCTCGACATTTTTTCCTCCAGTTTCGCCTTGAATTTCCCTTCGATCGACTCGTCCGGGAATGACTTCTCCAGCATGATTTCGTTTCCGTTTGCCGAGATCACCAATGTCTCCTTGATTCCGTCTCGACTGGGAAACTCGACGACCTCGATCGCCCAGATCAGCGAAATCAATTTGCCCGAGAAACTGAATGGGCGGGTTGGAGCGACGAAACTGAACTTTGTGTGGCCGCTGGGTCCGGGCGATGGTTCAGTTGCCGTTTCAATGATCTCAACGTCGGTGTCGCCTTTGCCTTCGGTGTACCAGATCAAACGAGTTTCGAATCGTTTTGTTTTTTCGCTCAGTTCAGTCCACTCGACGGTTCCATTGATCGATTCACCGGGAGTATATCCGGATTCCGATTTGTTTAGCGTGATGGTGACCATGCTGTGTTCCTGAAAAGCGTTGTTGTCAGTTGGTTGGTTTGCAACCCGAAGCGTAATAGGTTTTTGCATCAGTTTGAGCAACATGTTTGTAGTACCGCCTTTAGGTGACGCAGCAGGCGACGCAGCATGATTCCGGCTAAAGCCCAATACTGCTCAATCCAGTTGTTCATTGGGTATGCTTGCCGAATTTTCAACCGCGAATGAACGCTAATAAACGCGAATACAAATTCTGATTTCATTTGCGTCCATTGGCGTTTATTCGCGGTTCTAATTCGTCTTTGCGATACTGGAGGGTTTCCATTCATGTTGGCTTGACTCGGAACTCAAACGACTCATTGACGTCGGGCCACCAGGGGATGTCGCCAAGGACCATGACTTCCCATTTAATGTTGTTGTTTTTAGCTTCGAACGTGTGCATCGTTTCAGCTGGAATCGTGACGGTGGCTGAACCGAACTCCATCTCCTCGGTTTGGTTGGTATGCAAGATCGAAATTTGTTCGAAGAATTCTTTTTCGGTATATAGATCGGTGCCATCGCGGTACGTCGCCGTTTGAATACCGCAAAGTAGAATCTTTAGCGTTTTGAACTTGTTCGCTTTCCCTTTGACTTCCCAAGCGATGTCGACCGATTCGCCTGGGGCAATCGCGCCAGTGCTGAGCGCTACTTCAACCTCTGGATTGAACATCGCCATGGCTGCGTACAGAATTCCGATTAACAACAGCAAACCGACCAGCACGAACGGGATCATGAACAGGAGCATGAATAGATCTGGGCCGTTCTTGAAATCGGAGAAAATGAAAAAGCCAACGAACGAATTCCAAAATATGGCGAATACGGTTATGACAATCAGTCCCACCCAGCGACCTTGTTTTCTGGCAAGCCGTTTTGGAATGGACCATTCCTGATCGGCGATGTCTCCCGCATGCATTCCATCTGCGTGGAGGTTTGATGTAGTCGAGGGTTTGGTCCTCGAAGAGGCTCGCGATCGCACATGCCCTGAGACAGTTTTGGGTGGTTTGGGTTCGCCAGAACCCCAGCCGAAGATCGCGCTACCTAAAAATGCCAACCCGGGCACGATAAAGATCAGGGGGACAAACGCCATGGCATAAAACGACCACAGAAAATTGCGATCCAGTACTGACGTCTCGGGGCTCTTGGGGTTGTAAAAGCACTTTGACGTCGCACCGACTTCGTACTTGTCGACGATGCCTTTGGCCCATTTTTTCCGTGCCGAAATATTTTCAAACGTTGGGCTATCACCGGAGTATTCAATTCCATCGACGATGTATGAGTACTCAACGATCGGTTTGTATGAAGTCCCGTCGGTGTCGCGGCTGATTTCGAGTTCCGATTTCAGGATCTTGCAGTCGGCTTGTGGCCATGAGCCCGAACCGAGCGATTGGACCAGTGGCGATAGGAAGACCATCCAAAAAAAGAATGCTCCGGCGAGGAAGAATACAAGCCCCACGCCGCCAAGCACGCAGCCGCCGCCATCTTTCTTTTCCGAAATCGCTTTGTCGTTCATTGGATGCCTTGCATGCCTCTCTCGTAATTCGTCAGGCAAAATCGTGTCTTCAGCTTTTATTCAATTCTGTAACACTCGAGTCGGACAGGAAGAGTGCCCGACCTACAATCGCTCAGTTGGAGCAAACGGATCTGCCGCTGATCTTCATTCGAATGTTTCATCGGCTTATTTTCGAAATTCCTGCCACATCAAATAAAAGCCGACCGTGATACAAGCCACGTTTCCCAGCCAAGCCGCATAAGGCGGAAAAGTCCCAGTTTTTGCGCCGTCCAAACCAACCATGAATAGTGGATAATAAAGCAACAAAATCGGAATGAAGCAGACTCCAAATGTCGTCGCGTAGTTGGACGTCTTGAGTCGCAAAGCAACTGGGATCCCGATAATCGCAAACGCAAAACAACTGAAACCGTTGGCCCAACGGCGATGGGGCACCACGTGCAGACGTCCCAAGCGATGCTCGGCGTCGTCGAGGTCTTCAAGTCGCGTTTCCCAGTCAGCGTTGGTCAGTCCGTAAAGATCGCCGGTTAGTGTTTGGCTGACTGCGCGAATCGCGTTATTCTGTTTCATCTGATCCAGTTCGAGTTTTTGACGCTCGATTTCGCCGCCGATTTGGTAGAGATAAAGGTGGCTTGGGTTGCCTGTTGCCCGGGCGAGTTCTTCTGGTGATTTCAACGGAAACGAGTGGTCGAACTGAGAGTCAAAATTCAGTTCCGTTTTTCCGTCCTGGCTGATCGACCCGCGAGTCATCACGAATTTGAGGCTGTGGGTTTCTGGCTCTGCCGTCAACACGGCTTCATGAGCCACGGCTCGGACGGTTTCGTTGTCGGACAGGTTTGCGCTGATGATTGGTCGAATCAGTTTGCGATCCTCGACCCCTTGGACTTCGATTGAAAACTTGTCGGTTTTGTAACTGCCTTCGTTTTTCAGAACTCCGTAGACAATCTGGTCGAAACTTTCAGAAACGACTCTTTGAATTCCCCAATAGCTCCAGGCGTAAGAAACGTCGTTGACCCAAACTGCGAACAGGCTCAACATGAACGCAATCCCAAGCGCAGGAACAACGACAACGGATTTGTGCAGACCCATGGTTTGGATCGCGATCAATTCATTGTCGGCGGCCAAGCGACCAAACACGACGCAGCAACTGAACAAACACGTCGCCGGCATCGCATACATGAGGGCTTTGGGGACGATGTAAGGCACCAACTGAATCAGAATTTCAGGTGACAGCCCGTGCTCTCTGGCTTCTTCGGCGATAAAGAAGACCAGCATCAACGCAACGAAACAGAACGACGAGACCAGGAAGATCTTCGCCAATTCCCAGAGGACGTAGCGGGTTATTAGTTTGGGAAACAAAGCGGGTTTGGTTGGGTCTTTGGTTGAGCCTGAAACAAGTTTGGTAGCACCGACAATTGCAGGCCCGAACAATATTTGAATTGGAAAAAGGCGTCAATTCCAAAGTGATATGGCCCAGTTTTCGCAAAAAATTGGGCCTTGCGTTGTTGGTAAAACAGCAGATGCTATCTAACGGTCACAGAAAAAAACAACTGTGGGCTGATCATAAATACTTGGTCTCGGGGCGGAAGCGCCGAGAGTAATGGTTGCCAAAATGGCTTCGTCCTGGGTCAGTCCCGTTTCGACCGCTCGCGACGGATCATCCGGAGTCGTGAGACTTTGCCGATCGAAAAATCGCCCGTCTCTGTGTTGACGACGATCAGATCGGTAAACGTTCCCCCGATATCGGCACCGGCGCGATACGGTTGACTCATTCTTCACCGTTCGTTGGTGGCAATTCAGGAAAGTCTTTGGGCGGGCGAATGTCTACGGTTGCCGAACGCTGTTGAGCCAGCATGCCGCCATCGACCACGATGCTTTGGCCGGTGATGTACTGGGCATCGTCGCTCGCAAGGAAAACTGCCGCGCCGACCATGTCGTCCGGTTTGCCGATTCGCGCGAGGGGTACATTGGTTCCGCGGAGCGCGAGGTCTTCCGCGCCCATGCCGGTCGTGTCGATCGAACCTGGCGTCAAGATATTGACGCGAACACCGTAGGGCCCAAGATCGAGCGCCATCGCTCGGCTCATGGCTTCGATGCCTCCCTTGGTCGCATCATACGCCACAAAGCAACGATGCGCGCGGGTCGCGCCGCCGGAAGACAGGTTGATGATCGCGCCGCTTTTTTTGCGAGCCATCAAGTGGGCCGCTTCGAGGCTGCAAAGAAACGTCCCAGTAAGATTGACACCAATAATCATGTCCCACCAAGCCTTGTCGGCTTCTAGGAAATGTTTCATCGGCGAGATCAGCCCAGCGTTGTTCACTAGGATGTCAACGGTTTCAAATTCAGCCAAGGCCGTCGCGAACATTTGTTTGACGGAATCCTGATCGGAGACGTCCGTCGTTGTGGCGATGGCTGTGCCGCCAGCCGAATTGATTGCGTCGGCGACCGCCTTGGCGCCATCCCCGGCGATGTCGGCGACCACGACTTTGGCGCCTTCCTGGCCGTAGCGAATCGCGATGGCTTCCCCAATTCCCTTGGCCGCCCCGGTTACAATGGCCACCCGGTCTTCTATGCTTTTTGTTGTAGTCATTACGCGATGCAAACTTTGAATCGTTTTAGTTTGGTCTAAATTTAACGTACATTCGGGAGGTGGGTATATGGTTGTTGGCGATTCAAAAAGCAAAAAAGGAAATCTATGAAGGCAGCTTGTTTTCAAGCCATCGAACAGGTTCTTTGCAAATCGTTAGCCGATCCAAAGATTGAGGCCCCCACTGACGCGATCGTTCAGGTCAGCCTGGCAGGACTTTGCGGTTCAGACTTGCACGTTTTCTATGGCCGTGAATCGGGCGTCGATGTCGATACCGTCATGGGGCATGAACTGGTCGGCGCGGTCGTCGAAACCGGGGCGAACGTGAAACAGATCTCAGTCGGCGATCGGGTCTGCGCTCCTTTCACGACGAATTGTGGAGACTGTTTTTATTGCAACCGGGGACTGCCCGCGCGCTGCGAATCGGGCCAGCTTTTTGGCTGGGTCGAAAACGGGAAAGGCCTCCACGGTGGGCAATCCGAATTTGTGCGCGTTCCGTTGGCCGATGGAACACTGAAAGTCGTTCCGGATAAAGTTTCGGATGAAGCCGCGTTGCTGTTGGGCGACAATTTCAGTACCGGATTCTTTTGCGCCGAAATGGCCGGCATCCAACCCGATGGAGTCTACGTCGTCGTTGGCTGTGGCACCGTCGGTCTGCTGACCGTGATGGCGGCGCGTCATCTGGGCGCACAAAACATTTTCGCTGTCGATCCGATTGCTGCGCGTAGGGAACATGCAGAGTCGCTCGGCGCCAAAGGGTTGGATCCAGACAATGCCGTTGCCATCGTCAAACAGGCAACCAACGGCCGCGGAGCTGATGCCGTTATGGAAGTCGTCGGTTTACCCGCCGCGCAGAAATTGGCTTTCGAATTGATTCGTCCCGGCGGAACGATGTCCGTTGTCGGATGTCACTGTACCGAACATTTTGCGTTCAGCCCCGTGGGTGCTTTCGACAAGAACCTGACTTATCGCACCGGCCGCTGCCCGGCCCGTCGTTATATGGACGAGCTGACACCATTGGTTGCGGACGGGACTTTCGAAATTGATCCCTTCATCTCGCGCCGATTCGGCATCGACGATTGCGAGCGGGCGTATGACATATTTGCCAACCGAAAAGAAGGCTGCTTGAAAGCGGCTTTTGAGTTTTGACAGGTGCCTTTTGACAGGTGCCTTTAGGATTCCGTTTGCACGGGCATCTCAATAAAAAAGCACGCTCATTGCTGAGCGTGCTTTGCGGCGAAGATCTTTGCGGCGACGATGGTCTTGGTTACGCGAACTCTTTTTCCATCGCGTCGAGTGTCTCTTCTGATTCCTCAGAAGCGTTTTCGGCTTCCGGGCTATAGATTTCCTGAGCCTCAGCGACTTTGCGGTATCCCATGTTGGCGAGTACTTCGAGGATCTCGCTACAAGTCGGGAACATGCGTCCGCTGGCTCGCTTGTATTCGTCCATCGCCTGCATGAATTCGATTTCGGCGTCGGTGTATTCTCGCTCGCAAGTCGTTGGGTCGATCTGTCGGCGACGCTTGACTTTGCGATTTTCAACAGCTGGTGCAGCTGCGGCAGCTGCAGCTTCAGACTTCTCTTGGCGGCGGTCGGCTTTCTTTCGCTTGCCAGTCTCGTTGAGAGCGTCAAGGTTCTTCTTGCTCGATTTTTTGGTGGTTTTCTTCGCTGCTTTCTTTGTAACTTTCTTAGTGTTCTTTGCCATTTGTCTGATCCAGTGTTTCGTTTTTTAAGGGAAACCAGTTGAGTAGATTGGGAAGCAACTGGTGTCATTGCCGTGACGTTGAAAAAATACATCACTTAGGCAAACCTGTAGGGTTAAAGTGAAACATTGGGCTAGTTAAACCTGAACGGCTGCGTAATTGAGCCGTCTGTTCGGGTTATACCAGGTTGGAGGTTGGAGGTTGGAAGGGGGAATGCGGAATGCGGAATGCGGAATGTGGAATGTGGAATGTGGAATGTGGAATGTGGAAGGGTGCCAGCGGTCCTAGACCCTCAGATCTCCGACCTCCGACCTCCGACCTCCGACCTCCGACCTCCGACCTCCGACCTCCGACCTCCGACCTCCGACCTCCGACCTCCGACCTCCGATCTCCGACCTCCGACCTCCGACCTCCGACCTCCGATCTCCGACCTCCGACCTCCGATCTCCGATCTCCGACCTCC
>CALJOA010000085.1 GCA_937981585.1 uncultured Pirellulaceae bacterium
CCTGAACCATCAATCGAACCTGAACCATAGGGTTAAATAGTTCGGTAGCCGTTCGCATCAAACTCGCCGATTGGAAGCAGATCAGAAAGCAACGCCGGATCGTCGAGCGTCACGCCGCTGGCGACTTCTTCTGCCAACGGAATCTCCCGAATCTGAATGAACAGCTTGATCGACTCCGCGTCATTCTGCCTGACCAACACCTTGGCGATTGCCTTGCCGAGCAATTCAACTCGCAGCCGCCCCTCTTGGTACTGCTTCGCTTCGAGGTCGCGTTCGGCAATCAGCTCTTTGGCGAACTTGGGTTTTCCGGATTGTTGGTATTCAGCAATTTGAATTTCGTACTCTTGAGCCCGCTGTTCAAATTCAGCGGCGATTGGCAGCAACGCATGCTCGCTAAATACGGTTTCGCTAAGCATGAACCAGCGATGGTAAAGCAATCTCGGCCAGTGTTTGCTTGAATCGGGAAACACGCCTTCGAACTCAGAACCGTCTGCTCGCTGACCTTGGTAAACGACCAGATGTCCTGGTCCAGGATCGGGCCCGAAAAATCGGTAGCCATGACCAAGAAACATCGCCCGATGAATTGGAGAAACTGCCTCTGCAATCGGCCCACTCAAGTAGGGCGAGGCCACAGGATTGGAAAGCGGACCGACAATCACAATAAAAAGAAAGCACAGGATCCCAACCGACGCCAACCGGGTCTTCGGTTTGGACCATTTGATATCGGGGGGCTGCAGTTCAGCGCGATGCTCGCCCAAAGCTTCTTTTTGTTTTGGCATTGAATTGACAACTATTGCACGAGCGACAGATCTCCTGATCCATCATAGTTGCCAACAAACGCTGATAGCCAAAAGGTTTGCGGAATCGCGGACGGACATAGGGATCAAGCCTCAACGGACGCATCAGCCTCTCCCGGTCATGAGAGGCCTACCTCGCCGCGATCTGCGAACCAGCAGTATTTACACCAATCGCAAGCTCGTGCTGCTGTCCCGCTTTCAAATCAAGCGTTCGCTCTTCGACGCGTCTCTTTCCATCAACAACATATTCAACCGAGACCTTGTACGACTTCCACGTCTTTCCAACTGAAAGGTTGCTGGTGGTGTAGCTTCGGAAAGTTCCAGTCTGCTCAGTCGGCTTGCCACATAGCTTGACCTTTGCGTCAGCCGGGACATTCAAAGCCAGCGTTGTGACCGTGTCTTCGAAATCCAGTGTCACGGTCTGATCGACACCGGGACGCATCGTGACGATCTTTGTACGCTCAGTTTCTTTGCCATTGCGCGTCACAATCGCTTTGACCTGATACTTGTAATCGCGATTTTCGGTCAATCGACGAGAAACATAGCTTCGACGCCGTCCACGAGTCGTCGTGGACTTTCCATTGATCAATACTTTGGCGTCTTTTGGCAAAATCAGATTCAACACGGCTTTGGTGTCGTTAGAGCGCTGGAAATTAAACGTCCCATCGTCACCAGCCGGACCTGGCAAACCAGGATCACTAGTTGGAGGTGGAGATCCATCTCCCGGGCCAAGCCCATCGTAATACTCTTGCCCTCCTGGGGCCGGAGTTGGCACATCGAGTTGCAATCCGTTATCAAGCGGCATGCCTGACGTATCGAGCATCGAATCGATCGGACCACCATCGAGGATGATTGAACCGTTGGAAGGATCTCCGCCAATAACAGAATCCCCCACAACCCCGCCGCCAACAATAGACCCCTCTACTGGAAATCCAGAGTTCAATGGAAAACCACTATCCATCGGCATGCCAAAATTCATTGGCGTTGAATATTCTTGAACCGGGTATCCAGGTTCAAAACCATAGTCGCCAACTGGATAGCTCTGTTCCATAACGTAACTGTTCACAGGACTCGAAACGCTGAACGAAGAATAGTCGTAGCTGGGAATATCGTAACTCGGTACGGCATAGCTGGTTGCCCCCGGAACTACCGCAAGGTAAGTCGGCTCAATCGTTGGTGCATAGACAGGTGCGTGAATTGGTGCCGCGATCGCTGGCGCGTATGTCGGTGCAGCCAAGCTGCCAACAGATCCGTATGAGTAGTGCGACCCGCCGCCGCGAATTCCCAACAGCCCACCCCGTGAACCAAGCCCAAGGCCAGGCCCACCAAATATTCCTGGACCGTTACCAAGCAAACCACCTCGAGAACCCCCAAGGATTCGACCGCCTCCAAGTAGTCCACCGTTGCTACCGGCGGATCCGCTGGATAGCAAGCCGCCCCGCGAACCGCCAAACATATTACCAACACCAACCGAGTTTCCAATTCCGCTTCCCACGCGAGAGGCAAGATTGCCTGCGCGAGAATTCAAGCGACCCAACAAGTTCCGCACCGGCGCACGTCCGCCAAGCAGACCTCCACCGCTTCCCATTCCGCCGCTCAAACCTCCGCCGGAACCAAAACCACCAAGCCTACTGCCCCAGCTACCGCCGGCTGCCTCAACTGAATTGGACATTAACGCAACAGCGGAAAACCCAATGATCGCGATCACGCAGTAATAAATTTGTTGCTTCAAAGAACCTACCAAACCCATCCATCGCTCCTGGCTATCTCACAGATGCAAACCCTCAACCACGCGAAATTCGATAAAAACGCGCGGAACTCTACTTGAAATAAGATAACAGGCAATCTCGGTAAAACAAGACGCTTGGGAGCCCCGGAAATACTGGGGTAAATTTAACGCCGATTCTTCAGCTAACTAAAGCAAGCTGATAGAATCAGTCTTTGATGATCTACGCCATTCCAGGGAAACGAACATGTATCTGTTTTTTCGTTTTATGTTGCTGTCAGCAGCATTGTTTCCAGCGACTATCGCTGCGGCCCAGATTGAGACCCTCTCAGACTACACCGACAAAACCTATGTGCGCGATCATGCTGCGTTCTTGCGCAACAATGTCATTGAACCCTACAAGCAGCACACAAAAGATCGAGGGGAAACTCGACAAAAGGTGATTCAGTTTCTTGAGGCTTTCTGCGAGTTACAGGTCGCAGGCAACGACGAGAAAGATGCACTGAAAAAGTTGAGCCAACAAGCCCACGACGCGGGCAGCCGAGACCCTCAGTTTTTAGCCCACTATTGCTACGCCATTCTTGACAAAAGAGAAGCCTTCAAAAAACTGTCGGGCGACGTCGCTAATGAGCTCAATAATTCGCCTTACCCAGCCTTGACGTCACTCAACTTAAAAATTTGGCAACTGAACTGGTACCAGTCGCGCAAGCGTCGTAGAGCGCTAATCAATGATTTGAAAAAGCAGCTACTTATTTTGTTGAAAGAAAACAAATCTCCCAACCGGCGATTCATTTGGCGGCACCTGTTACCTATCTTTGCCATGAACACCGCTGAACTGCGCAACTTAATTAAAGCAGTCGAAAAAGCCGATGGAATCGATCCTTGGCTAAAATCCATGTTCATCGGTCAGGCGAAGCACGAAATCGCTTGGGATATCCGGGGGGGCAGTTACTCTCACAAAGTACCCAAAGAAGCCTGGACGCCCTTCTACGCCCTTCTCGACGAAGCTCAGGTTGAATTTGAAAAAGCCATTCACACCGTGCCTGACTTCCCCGAAGCCGCCACCCAAATGATTTCAGTCTCGTTAGAGCAGAGCGAACCCAAAAAATCGCCTCGGCACTGGTTCGATAGAGCTACCGCTGCCCAAATCGATTGGACCCCCGCCTATAAAAATCTACTGCGCACGATGCTACCTAAGTGGGGCGGAAACGCCGAGCAAATGGTCGAACTCGGGTTGGAGTGCGCGAAGACAGAGCGTTTCGATACTCGCGCACCGTGGCAGTTGATGACCTGCATCATATACTCACGAGATAAAAACAATAACGAAAACATTCTCGAAAACGAAAAGGTCTACCAAGCAACCAAAAAGGTGTGCCAAGCCTACACGGCTATTGCTGCCAAGCAAGGCGATTTTCAGAGCGTTCGAAAATATGAATCCTATCTCGCTGCCGCAGCCTTCTTGGCCAATAAGCATGAAGATACTGTTTCAGCACTTCAACGAATTGACAATCAAATCGATAACGAATCGTTTGACGCGCTGCGAGTCACTGGGCAGGGCCTCTTGGGACGCTCAATAACCCGAGTAAGCCCTGCGGCTGACTTGTGCAAAAAAATGAAAGAATTGATGGCCCAAGGGGATGCCGAGGGCAACGACTTCGCTGACAAAATCCGTCAGCTTGAAGAGATACGTGACCAAGTACCGTCTAACGGCAAGCTCTACGTCGATATATTGATCAATCAAGGCATCGCTGCGTTAGCTTACGAAAGCGGACAGTGGGCTGACGTGCCATTTGAAGCAGGATTGGTTGGATGGCTACGCGGTGGCGATTGGGATTGCGAACCGTCAACCAACTCGGTCCTCTTCACTGGTAATCCTAAACATATATTCCCAAGACTTCTTTGGAGTTACCCCGTAGAGCCGCCTTACGCGGTTGAAGTGAAAATTGAAATAGACAAAGACAGCTATTTCCCGGGCGACAAAGCTGGCGTCCTCGCTGGTGACTACGGATACTCTCAAGACAAGGGTGCCTTTTTATGTTTAGGGGGAATTCCTGGGTTCGCTGGGTACATCGATAACGATAACGCCCCTTTTTTGTATCGTTCTGAATCGACAAAAGTACGAAGACTGCGTGTTCACGTCTGGAAAGGTTTCCATGCCATAATGGTGAACAACCGCTTTTGCAAAATTGTCCAAGACGATGACTTTGACCCAACTGGTAACACGGGGCTCAGTGTCGGGTTTGGTTATCGGAGATATGGCCACTTCCGAAATACAAATCATCGAGCTATCCGATTCTCTGACTTTAGAATACGCAAGCTCAACATCGGCCCTCCGACAGAACGAATTGCCAACAACTTCGATTACTGGAATCAATGGGTGATCGCCGAACCAGACAATTCACATGCTCTGGCCCGAAGAGGGATCGTGCGCGGGATGAAATCCGCTGACAACCTCGACGCAGCCATTGAAGACCTGACCGCGTCGGTCAATTATGACCCTCATGCAGCCGATACTTTTCTAAAATTAGGTGCTTTCTATGAAGAGAAGGCACAATTCGCCAAAGCCAAAGACACGTATTTAAAAGCGATCAAAGTCCCACCCAACATAGCCTCCAGTAGATTGCTCGCAACGTTGGAGGCATCCTGTTCTGACGAAACGCTGCGCAACGGCGAGTCTGCACTCAAACGAGCAATGGATTTGAAGAAGCTGTATCCCGACGACAGTTACCATGACACCTTGGTTGCAAACGCTTGGGCTACCGTCGGTGATTTTGATAAGGCCATCCAGTGGCAGACCCAAGCCTTAAAACTTGATCCCGAAAACCAGGACAACGATGCCAGGCGAGCGCGGCTGGCGCTTTACCGGGCAGGAAAACCATTTTTCTATCCGCCAGGGCCTCGAACGGTAGTAAAGCGAAGCGCTGCCTCACCCCCACCGCAATGGACCAACCCAGTGATCACAAAAGGGTTGATTGCCCGCTGGCCATTCGATTCAGATGTCAAAGAAACGATCAACCAGCTCGACTCCCAAACCTGCAATGGATTGGGGAAATTTCAGCCCAAAGGAAAAGTCGATCAATCGTTGTACCTTAATAACGCCACACATGTCACTACTCCTGATTTTGCTGACTTTAGCCGAGAGGACTGTTTCAGCTACGGGGGGTGGATCTACCCCGCCGAGGTGAAAAACGGAGCCATCTGTTCTCGGCTTTCCGAAAATCGCGATACCGGCCACGCACTAACCATCTGGAAAGATAGCATCGAATTCCACCTGCTCTCCAAAGACCAAGGCACATTAAAAATCAAAGCCAAACCAAAAGTCGTTCTAACTCACTGGCAGCATGTTTTTGCCACCTATGATGGAAGCGGTAAAGCCGCCGGCGCCAAGATTTACATTAACGGCAAACAAGTGAAAACAGCAGCACTCAAAGACAATCTTACTGGCGAAATCCGCAATGACGCGCCCTTCAACATCGGGCTGCATTCAAACTGGTATCGGTATCATGGAGCAATTGATGAGCTGCGAGTTTACGATCGCGTTTTGAGCCCAACCGAAGTAGCAAAGGTGGCTGCATTCGGCAACACAGCCATCACGGGTGAGCAAACCTCCGAGGAAATTCCTGATTCAGCCCCCCAAACGCCAACTGAACCCAAACGGTCTGAGCCAGATGAAACCAAGGCGACTCAGGACAAGGTCAAGTAATGGTGCTGAGTACTGGGTACTGGGTACTGAGTACTTGGTACTGAGTACTTGGTACTTGGTACTTGGTAATCTCACTTTTCATTTTTCTTGATGGCTTCAACCTTTAGATTGTCGAATTGAGCCGTACCAGTGGCCCCAAAAAGCCCGATTCGAACGATACCTTCCCTGGCCGTGTGCGGAACACGAATATCCTGGCTTTGGGAAAGCCAATCTTTTGATCCGCGATGCGGGCCAAGCAAGTGCATCCCCAACTCTTTTCTCTCTTTGTCGAAAAATGAAATCGCAGCTACTGGCAGATCATTCCGACGTGGCCCGACAACGATATTGTCGCACGAAAACGACATCGAAAATCGGACGACCGAAACCTTGCGACCGTCGATCGCGAACCCTTGCATGAGCTGCGAAAGCTGGCCCGGCACGCTATTCTTGAACTGAACAAAATGCTTGCCCGACGGCGCCTTGTCACTTTTCTCAAGCGTCATTTGCCGCTGGTAGTACCAACCCTTGGCAAAACCGTTGTCGTGCAATCCTTCTTCAAAATCGCCATTGGCCAATGATGGGTTAAGCGGATCGGGCAACACCTGTCGCTTGTCTTCAGCCGTCCCGGTCATCGGCACAAACAACGTCGGCCGGAGCGCCTTGCGAACCATCTTGCCGTCTTTCTTTTCCATCAAGTA
>CALJOA010000086.1 GCA_937981585.1 uncultured Pirellulaceae bacterium
AACCGTGGCTATCGCCAAAACGGCTAATGAAATCACAGGATCGGAGCAGCAAGCGAGTGGGGTTTTCCGTTACCAGGTCCTCACTGGCTTGCGCTTCGAGCTTTTACATGCATTTATCAAACGCCGCCTAGGCTCCTCTGGTTTCTCCTGGCAGGATGCGGTTTAATTGAGTTCATCGAGCGAGTCCATTACTGCGATAAATACGGACGTTTAAAGTCAACTCTACTTCTAAAAGAACTAAGTTTGATGGCCGAGAAATCTGAACGACGAGAATTGGTTTTTAATTCACTTGATGAAGCAGTTGCCGACGCTGAACGGCTTGCCGCCGGCGAAGTCCGTACCGTCGGCAATCATTCGTTTGGGCAGATTTTGGAGCACTTGGCCAGAACTCACGACATGGCTTCCGGCAAAACCGCCGGGCCCAAGATGCCTTGGCACATGCGAATGATGATGCCGCTGATGAAGAACTCGATCCTCAATGGACCAGTGAAGCCAGGATTCAAACTTCCCGCCAAAGCTGAAGCCTACTTTTGGCCAGATCAGGAGTTTGATGTTCAAGAAGCCTTACAGCACCTCAGGGAGTCGGTTGAGAACTACAACAAAAACGGCCCTTTGCCGGTTCACCCGGTTTTTGGGAAAGCGACAAAAGAGCAGATTGACCGCTTGAACCGCCAACATTGCGCTATGCACCTTAGCCATGTGCACCCTACGTAGGCAGCTGCTTTACAATTGAAAAGCACTCACCAGCGAAACCTTGAGAATTCGAACGCGTTATGGCCGACCCACCCAAACAAGACATTCTCTCGGTTACTCGACTCTCCCAAGAGATCAAATACAAACTCAACCAGAACTTTCCTTCGGTTTGGGTGGCCGGGGAAATCTCCAGTCTGACTCGTCCCAGCTCAGGGCACATTTACCTAACGCTCAAAGACAAGAACGCCCAGATCAATGGAATCATCTGGAGAAGCGAAGCCGAATTCCTGAAGTTCGAGCCGACCAACGGGTTGGAGGTCATCTGTCGCGGCAGCGTTGACGCCTATCCTCAGCGCGGGTCCTACCAGTTGATCATCCGCCAGATGCAGCCCCAAGGCATGGGCGATCTGGAACTGGCTCTGCGTCAGCTGCGCGAAAAACTCACCGCCGAAGGCTTGTTTGCCGCCGAACGCAAAAAAACACTTCCGCGATTTCCCAAACACGTCGCCGTCGTCACTAGCCCATCAAGTGCCGCGGTTCGAGATTTTCTCCAAGTCCTTACTCGTCGGTGGAGCAATATTCGAGTCACGATCATTCCAGTCAAAGTCCAGGGGCCCGGTTCGGCAGAGGAGATCGCCACAGGAATCAAAATCTCTAATCGGCTGGCGGCTCCCATAGATGCAATCGTCGTCACGCGTGGTGGCGGGAGCATGGAAGACCTGTGGAGTTTCAATTCCGAGTTGGTTGTTCGGGCGATCGCGGCGTCAGAAATTCCAGTCATTTCTGGCGTCGGACACGAAATCGACGTTACGCTTTCCGATCTCGCCGCTGACGTCAGGGCATTGACGCCGTCCGAAGCCGCCGAGCGTCTAGTGCCCAATCTTGACGATGTAGTGGGTTGGCTTGGAGGAACGCAACAACGGATAACACAATTGCTGGTCGGTCGAATACGTTCAGCGCATCAAGAGCTTTCCGCACTAGCCACTCGACCGGTGTTGACCCAACCGCTTGAGCGAATCCGCCAAGCCGCGATGGAAATCGACCTGCTCGAAAGCCGTTTGAATCAGTCGGCGACCGACTCGTTAAAATCCTACCGACAAAAACTGGAACAGATGACAGTGCAACTGGAGGCGATCAACCCGTTATCCGTACTCGCTCGCGGCTACAGTTTGACCACCGATCAGTCTGGCGAACTACTGACCAATTGCAACTCCGTCCATCCGGGTGATAAAATCGTCAGCAGGTTGGAGAAAGGAAGGCTCACCAGCATCGTTGAATCAATTGATGAGACTCAATAGTTGCTCGGCTCTCCCGGGTGGCAGCGCCGGTGGTGGAGGTTAATCTCCGGACCGAGCTGGCGCGGCAGTGGCTGGGCACAACTGTTGAACTACAGAGGTTTTTTCGTGAATGCTGGTAACCGACGCGTAAGTTTTGAAGTTGCACATCGCAGCCTCGAAGAGGCGACAGGATGCAGCCCCATGCGTCAGCATGGGGTTATCGGCTCGCGCGACAGTATAAGCCGCGAAGCGGCGACAGGAATCGAGCATCAAGTGTTCATGTCGTCGCTTCCCGACTTTGCGATTATTTGTTCATTTTTCCGTGGGTTCACACCCACGGGTAAATCCTGCCACCGCTTCGCGGTTTGAAAGGGTGCAACGTCAAAACGCGTAAGTGAGGGACGTTCCTTGAAGGACATCCCTCGCTTACGCGTCGAGGCTGTGATTTTTTCAAAACGTTCCTTAACAACATCAGCCGTTTGGGCGATAGCCCCGGTTAATGGCAGTTCAACCGGGGCTATCGCCCAAACGGCTAATAAAAT
>CALJOA010000087.1 GCA_937981585.1 uncultured Pirellulaceae bacterium
GATAGCGAAGCCGCGACTGCTGATGTTTCGGCTACCCAAGCCGACATGTATCTCGGTTGGTCAAACTATTTGACGCTCTACAGTAAAGAAAGCAATTTGACCGGTGAGGGACTTCCGCGCATCAACGTCAATGGCGACGACCTAGAGCAACTGTACGACGATCTTAAAAGTGCGTTCAACGATGAATGGGCCAACTTTATTATTTACTATCGCTGTGCAACTGACCTTCCCACCCAGGAAACTCCCCCAGAAGGCTCGGTTGTCGTCAATGCGGCTCAGGTTCCCGTCGATTTTGATAATCCAAATTTGACTAGCAAGCGAAAATTTGAATCGATTGTCGATATGTGTTTCGTGAACATTAATATGGGCGAGTTCGACGACGATGAAGATGAAGATAGCTATGCTGCGTCTCCGGTTCAGTTAGTCGGAATGGGGCTTTCCGTCCCGACGATGATGGCTTCTTTGACGACTTACGAAGGCAGTGTGATTCCGGGCCGAGTCAATTTGATGCAGGCGCCGCGGCGAGTGCTGGAATGTTTGCCTTTGAGCGAAGACCAAGTCGACTTGATTATTCAACAACGCGGCGATGATCAGGAGCTCGACGATCCAACTGGAGCCGATCTGAACCGGAATTTCGAGACCTGGTTGATGGTCGAGGGGGTTGTCACGTTGGACCAAATGAAGCGTCTAATGCCATTTGTTTGTGCCGGTGGTGACGTTTATCGGGCGGAAATTGCGGGATATTTCGCCGATGGGGCCGGAACGTCCCGCGCTGAGGTAGTGTTAGATACTACAGAAGAGATACCTCGGGTTTTGTTCTGGCGAGACAAGAGCCATTTGCGCAAAGGATTCTCTGTCGAAGCGCTGGGGACTCAGCTAGTCGAGTAGGCGATTTATCCAGCTCTGATTTACCTTGCCAGTTCTAATTCCAAATTCCGCATTCCACATTCCCAATTCTGCATTCCCAATTCTGCATTTGAAAAACTATGGCAACCGTCGCTTTACAATTCGAAGACGACCAGATCCTTGTCGCTTCCGCTCGCATGGCGGGCAAGCGTGTCGAGGTCAATCATCTGTTTGCCGTACCAATCGAGGGCGACGATTCGCAGGTCGCTGAATCGTTAAAGACGCGATTGTCGAAGCACGGTCTGATCCGCTCCGACACGATCGTCGTTGTCAGTCGAGCTAATGCCGAGATGCGTGAATTGACCGTTCCCCCAGCTCCCAATAACGAATTGCCGGACATGGTACGCTTTATCGCGCGTTCGGAGTTTGCGTCGCTTAACGAAAACTGGTCGCTCGATTTTGTTCCGATGGGCGATGACCCGTCCCAGCAACGGACGGTTTTGGCGGCTGGAATTTCTCCGGAGCTTCAGACGCAGATCAACAGCGTTGTCGAACCGTCGGGGTTGAAGATCAAGCATATCGTCATGCGACCTTACGCTTCGATTGATTTAGTCAGGAACAAGATTTCAGACGACCAAGTTCGTTTGATCGTCGATCCCAATGGCGATACGACCGACATGACGATTGCCGATGGGACAAAGCTCTTGGCGACACGAACCGTCAGAATACCTGCTACGTACGATGCCAACCGTCGCGGCGATTCGTTGCTCTCGGAGGTACGCCGAACATTGGCTTCGTCCCGAAAGATACTTGGCGACAAAAAAGTATCCAACGTCGTCATGTTTGGCTCGGCAAATGAAAACAAGCCGTTGGCGGGCAACCTGAGAAACCATCTCGATTTGGAGATGGAGTTCATCAATCCGCTTAGTCACACCAACAAGGCATCGGGGCTTGAGGAGCCCGAATGGATCGAGCGTTACGCGGCGTTGATCGGCTCACTCAAGCAGCATGGCTCCGAATCGTCGCATGTGATCGACTTTGTCAATCCGCGTCGTCCGATCATCGTCAAAAAAGACTATTCAAAGTGGTATCTGTACGGCGGTTTGGCGTTGGCAGCGCTGTTGCTGGCGATGATTGGTTGCTGGTGGGTCTTGAGCGGACAAGCCAAAGAAAATCAAGGCCTGCAAGACAGGCTTGCGGCGCTGCGAGACAAAAACGATGGCAAGACCGGGAAGCCAAAGGTCGATCAGATTTTGGGGGAAATCGAGAAGATTGATCAATGGAAACAGAACGACATCAACTGGCTGGAAGAACTTTACCAATACACACAGCGAGCACTTACGCCTGACGATTCAATCGTTGATCTTTTCGATGCAGAGCTGAGAACCAAATCGGACAAGCCACCCAGGGTTTTGGTCAAGACGCGTTGCGCAGGTCTCGACAAAGAACTGGAGTTGATTGGTTCGCTCGGTGATCGTCCATTTGATGTCAGTACAACTCGAGGTGGTGTTTCTGACACCGACCGAACCTATCCTCTTGAATCGACGTTTGATGTTGCGTTGGTGACTGACAATGCGGAGAAGTTGAAACAGATAGACATTATGGCAACCGAGTTCATCAAAGCCAGAAATGAAAAACTGCTTAAATTGAATTCCGGAGAGAATGAATCGCCAGCCGAAACACTGGAGTCAGAGCAGACGAATTAAGAATAGTTGGATAGGTCGAATTTGGATTTCACCGGACAAAAATAACTCATTTCCGCGAAGGCGGGAAACCAGCGTTTGGGCAACCTTAGCTCCCGCCTTGACGGGAGTGACTAGTGGAGTTCAGCCTGGGCAGCTTTCACCTCGAAACACACCGACCGAAATTTGCAGTAAGAAATTATGTTTGAGAAATTGACAGCCCGAGAGCGAAAGTTGGCGATTGCCGTGCTATGCCTGGTGCCAGCTACGCTTTTGTTTATGGCTGTGTTCTGGGTCATTGGAAAGTATGGCGAGAACAACAAAAAATATATGAACCTCAAAACGGCGATTTCGACGGAAGAGGATCGTGAGATGAGTGCCTTATTGGCTGAGCGGCGCCGCAACTACTACAACAGCATCAGTCTCTCGCCGAGAATTGAAGAAGGCAGCAATCAATATCTTTATTGGCTCAAAACGCTGCTTAACGAAACCAACTTGAAATACAAAACATTCACCCCGCGCGGTGCTGGAGATTTCAAAAAGAACGGCGAAGTCATCGGAAGCAGAAAGCTGTTTTCCTTTACTGCCACCGGGAAACTCGATGAGTTGACGGATTTTCTGACCAGATTTTATTCCGTCGATACACTTCATCGCATCAACTCGATGAAGATCAATCCCAAGAACGAAGCCAGCGGAAAGGATAAAAAAATTCGCACCGGCGAGTTGTCAGTCAGTTTCATCATCGAGATAGCGTCGCTAACGACAGCTGGAGATAATCCGGATTTCGACAGAAATAGCCGGGCGTTGGCTCGTGATGAAACCGAATACAAGGCCGGGATTCTCCGTCGAAATATTTTCGGACCGGCAAACAACATTCCGACGATTTCGGCTCGCCCGTCCAGTTCCTACACTTCGATGAGCGACGCCAAAATTAGCGTGACAGGCAAAGACGCCGATGATCAGGACGACCTGACATTCGAGTTGGTCGAAAGCGATGTTGAAGGAGTCGAATTGGAAACTTCCTCGGGCAAACGGACCGCAAGGCTCGTTGTTCCTGGTCAGCAAGCTGGCAAGTACAAGTTGAAGTTGAAGGTGACCGACTCGGGGTTTCCACCCAAAGAAAGTTTTGCCGATGTGAGCGTGACGTTTAAAGACCGAGTGGTAAGGGAAAGGGAACCGCCTCCTCCGCCCAGACCGGATTTTATTCACGCCAAAGAAACCCGAATTACCGGAATCACAAAGCTTCCAAGCGGCGATTGGCAAGTCTGGATTAAGGTTCGGACCACTGGCCAGAAGTACAAGTTACTCGTCGGCGAATCTTTCAAACTCGACAAACTCGAATGGGTTGTTGAATCGATTCAGCCCCACTCAGCTGTGTTTCAAGTCGATGGTAAACAGCTGAAGTTCAACGATCGAGTGACGTTCAATAATCCTCTCCCGAGCGATGACTAAGGTCGGGCGATGAGCCTCTTGCGGATCGTCGCTCAAAGACCCGGCAATCAACGCGAGGTGGACGGACGACCAAATTTTAGAATGCTCGAAACTGCGACGAGTTCGAAAGTGCATTGGTTATCTGGGAATTTGTTAGGCAATCAGGCTGATTCTCGATGTGAGATATTTTCTAGGCTTGGATATTCACTGCCCCAAGTGTCCCCTTCGAGTTGAACCGCGCCGGTGCAAAACCAATGGGCGTTTGTTTTTCGCTTTCTCATCGGCTACTCTTTTGATAAGAGAGTTATTCGAATACGAGTCGGTAACACGTTCTGTGTTGGCTGCATAAACGATCAAATCAAGCTGCGAGGAAAAAATGAGCGGTCTCCTGGATATCTTTGAAGCAATCCTTGCTCCACCGGAAAAATCAAGTCGTCGAGGCGGTGACCAATCTCGCCAGCAAGGCCGCGTTCAGCTTCCAAGCCTTGAACCGTTGCCCGCGCCGGGCAGTGGTGGGATCGGCGATGTGATGCATTCGGTCGTTCAGATTGTTGCGATGCGTGAAGGGTTCATGGGTGGCATGACATCTGCATGGACCGGATCGGGAACGATCGTTCATCCACAAGGAATTATTCTGACCAATTGCCACGTTGCGAATCCTCGAGCGATGGGAATGTCGTCACCGCCAGCGGATCGTTTGGGTATCTCGATAACTGAAAAATCAGATCGGGCGCCGGCGCTGAGCTATTTCAGCGAAGTGGTTGCTTATAACGCTGACCTTGATCTGGCTGTCGTGCGCATCACTCACGATGTCAAAGGCCGCCCGGTACGTAAATTGAATTTGCCGTCGGTTGCGATTGGTGATTCCGATGACCTCGATTTGGGCGACAAGATCTCGATTTTCGGTTACCCGGGGATCGGTGGCGAGACAGTCACGTTCACATCCGGAAACGTGGCGGGATTCTCGGGTGAATCTGGCGTGCGTTCACCTCGGGCGTGGATCAAAACCGATGCTACAATCGCAGGTGGTAACAGTGGTGGCACAGCGGTCAACAACTCAGGCCGATTGATTGGGGTACCCACCCAAGCCGCGGCAGGCTCGGGCGTAACGCCGGTTGATGCGCGCCCGGTTCTGGATACCAACCGTGATGGCCGAGTCGATCAGCGTGATACACCGATGGCGATTGGCGGATTCATTAACGGCCTCAGACCTGTCAATTTGGCGATTCCCTTGTTGGAAAAAGCCGGGATGCGGATTGCACGCGACCGATCCGATCACGGTGATGTCCAGGAGCACCGAGCTCAGCCTATCCGCGGTTTTGACTTTGATCGAGTTCGAGAGAAACCAGAGTTCTCCAATCTTCTGTTTTCAACCCAAGTCACCCAAGACGGTCGACCGATCCACCCGACTCACGTGATTCCCAGCGGCGTTGATGAGGTGTACGCTTCGTTCGACTATGACAACATGAAGAACGGGATTGCCTGGAGTACTGTCTGGATGGCCGATGGCAAGATCATCATTGAGCAAAACGAGAATTGGGACGACGGCGAGTCGGGACGAAAGACGGTCAAGATCAGTAATCGACGCGGAGTTCCCAACGGCGAGTACGCGTTGGTGCTGGGCATTGGCGGCGAGGTTGCGATGGAAGGCAAAATGGCAGTCGGCAATCGAGTTGACGAATCGGATTCCGAAGTTTCGGGCCGGTTGGTTGATTCTCGAACTGGTCGCCCGATCGAGGGTGGATTGGTGATCGTTCTCAAGCCTCGAGTGAACTTGCGTTCGTTTTTACAGACGCGAAAAGAAGAAGACGTTCAGTCGTCGACCGAAACTGATCGAAACGGCGATTTCACATTGCCGGAACAGCTTCCCAAAGGTCAGGCATACAGTCTTGTAATTGCGTCCAGGGGTTATCGACCGTTAACCGTTGAAGGCGCGTTGCGAATTGGGCCCGGTGCGCCGGAGCAGGCCAACGTTGGTGACTTGGAACTCGATCCGGCGTAGTGTTTGGTTCAGACCATGGCTACATAAGCCGAGCGTGAACGATAGTAGCACGGCTGTCCCAGCCGTTCGCTTTGATCCGTTTGCGGTGCTGGCCCGAAGTGCACGGAGAGGCTGTGATTTTTTCAAAACATTGCTTAACAACATCAGCCGTTTTGGCGATAGCCACGGTTAAAGGCAGTTCAACCGGGGCTATCGCCCAAACGGCTAATAAAATCACAACCTCGGAGAGCGACAACCGCGAGCGCAAGCACTGGTGTCCCCACGCGTTTGCGCTTCGAGCTTGTCTTTGTGTGATCGCTGATTCAAAGTTCGCGAGTTTTTGTATCGGCCAGATCTACACGCTGGTAATGGTTGTCAGAAAGGTGATGAATCAGTTTCAGTGTCTGAAACGCGTCGAGCCATTCGTGAAAACGTTGAATCAACATTTTGTCGTTGCGGGCGTTGGATTGTAGCTTGGGCCAGACCTCGGCAAAATTTCGTTCGTTTAGCCAGGCGACACAACTGGGTGGAGATTCTTGAATAATCGTTTGAGCCGCTTGAGACAGGTTGTTTTCAACAGCGGCCAGCACCTCGCCCAGGTCGCGATAACAATGCTCGTGGTAGCTCAGCCAGGTTCCAGTCTGGATAATATCGCCGACGGCTTTGCCAGTGCCGAACGGTACGCGATCGGAGACTCGGTCGGACGGGTAAACGGTCGGTTCTCCCAGCAACTCGATTTTGCAGCCGGTTTTGCTTAGCTGTTGCAGCAGATAAAAATCTTCGCCCGCCATGCGACGACCGTGGTACCCTCCCGACTTGAGATAAGCGGCTTTGGTACACACGATCGTCGAGCCGATCGCGTACCAAGCGTGAGGTGAGTTGGCTTGTTCAAGCATTGCCCGGTGGCGTTTGAGATGCTGTTCGTAAATTCGAATCGCGCGTTTCTCTGATTCCGAGCCGCAATGACGATGTTCAAAATTTACATGACCAGCTCGAAACTCGGGGTGCTCATCGATGTATTCGAAGATCGCGGACAGGTACTGCGAATTGACTGGACTGTCAGCGTCGAGGCTAATCACGGGAGCGGCGTCGTCGATGAAACCAAGCCCAATTGAACAGGCTTGATGCCGAGCCAATCCGACACCGAACTTTTCGGGGTAAGCCGCATCGCCGGTGACGTGATCGAGCCACGCGAGTTGCAGCGGCGAATTGAATTGTTGCAGCCATTTCAAGGTTGCAAGATTATTCTCACGGTCCATCGAGGCACGCTGGTTCACGTTGACGATGATAAGTGTTTGGTCGACAGACGCTGCTGCGCACGATTCGAGGCTTTTCAATGTTTCCGGCAACGACTCAAGCTCATTGCAACACGGAATCGCAATCACTCCGGCGTATCGTTTTCTCGGCGGAGTGCGGAATCGAAGCGGCTGTGTTGCAGGGATCGGTGTTTTGGCCATCGATGTATTTTTTGAGCGATATTTTTTGCGGTGACGCTTTTACGTGAGAGAAGAGCGATCAATAGTTTAGCCCAACTGAAACGACTGCGTCTGTGGGGCGTTTGCCGGTTTGCCATTACCGCCTAGATTGTCAGAGGCCGACGAAATTGAAATCCCTTGCTTGAAACTGCTTTTCACATCCGCCAAAATCACCACATGAATACAGATTTGAAAATTGAATTGTCGGGCGAGTCCGACATCGACAATGAACTGGAATCAAACTCGAAGAAGCCGAAATCCAGCCAGCGGTATGACCGGTACAAGAAAGTGATCGACGACGCTGCTGATCGCCAACAGTTTGAGTTGGATGAGATCAAGCTTGCTCACGCTGACGAGCATCCGGGGTTTATCACCCGAATCGTGAACGATTTAGAGAACAAGGGTTGGATCATTCGAGAGTCTACCATCGACGCGAAGACCAAAGCATACCGCTGGAATTCGGCCCGATCTTTCTCGGTTTCAAAATGGCTCGACGAGAAGCTATTTGGAACGCAGATCAAAGAGTCGCCTCTGCAAGAACGCCCGCGTGAAAAGTTGCTGGCCAAAGGTGCTGAGAATCTCGCAACTTCGGAATTGATTTCGATTTTGATTCGAAGTGGTCGGCCAGGCGAGTCGGCAGTAATGGGAGGCCAAAAGGTATCCAAAGCGTTTGATGGTCGATTGGAAGACTTGCCGGACGCCGGTAGAGCGGAATTGAAAGAGATCAGCTGCTCGGTTGAAAAGACGGCTTTTTGCCAGATCATGGCGGGTATCGAGCTTGGTCGGCGCGTTGCGGCGTTGTCTGACAAGAAAATCACCAGCAAGATCTGCAGTAGCGGCGAAGCGATCGAGTTCTGCGAGTCGCATTTCGCGCGATTGATTGCAAATGGAAAGCAGGAAGAGTTTCATATCGTTACCTTGGATACCAAAAATCAAGTGATCGACACCCACTGCATTACTGTGGGTACGCTTGACGCCAGCTTGGTTCATCCGCGCGAGGTATTCCGGGCGGCGATCAAGGATTCGGCAAGCTCAATCCTTCTGGTACACAATCATCCCTCGGGCGACGCAACACCTAGCCGAGAAGACATCGCAGTGACCAACCGGTTGACTGAGTCAGGAAAACTGATCGGCATCGATGTGCTCGACCATGTTGTACTGGGGCGCAGCGGCTCTGTCAGCATTCGGGAAACCGTTTGACAACCAACATCGGCCGTTTTAGCGCTAGGCTGCGTTTTACTAATCTGCCAAACACTCAGAAACCAAGCGTGAAGAGGCAGTGATTT